>JBBQLA010000034.1:0-10605 GCA_038327485.1 Acidimicrobiales bacterium | reverse complement strand
AGTGATCGGAGCGCAGGTCGCGTTCCGGATTCCAGATGTGATGGTGGCCCAGCACCAGCACCGGCCGATCGGCTTCGGCCGCCAGGGTGTCGAGCCAGTCGAGCTGTTCGCCCGACACCGCTCCGTTGACGTGGAACAGTCGAGCGGTGTCGAGCAGCGCGATGGTCAGACCCGGCAGATCGATCCGCTGAACGGGCCAGTCGGCGAACGACTCACCGTGATAGGCGTCATGGTTGCCACGCACGTGGCGCAGGCGCTCCCCGAACTCGCCGCGATACACCTCGAGGAATCGTTGGTACTCCTCGTCGGTGCCCGCTGCGGTCAGGTCCCCCTTCACCACCACCACGGCTGGATCCATCGCGGCGATCTCGGCGACGGCACCGGCGTTCATGAACTCCGGGTACGGGTCGGAGCCATCGGGCACCGAGAGGATCGGACCGACCGTCGGATCGTCGGTCTTGCCCGCCTCGGTCTCGCCGAAATGCACGTCGTTGACCGTGGCGAAACGGCACAACAACTCCCCCGGCGCATCAAGGGTGCGGACCGACACCCCGTCGAACTCGTACTCGGTGTTGGGCGCGAGCGAGTCACGCACTCGTCGGTCGGCACCTTCGAAGATGACGACCTCATCATCGGCAACGCTGGTGATCTCGACCGATCTCCCCACCGTCGCCACGAGTGTCACCTACCAGGGACGATCGCGTCGCAACAGGACCGGCTTCGACCACCATCGGCCCGACCAACGCCAACGCGCCGCGTCGTCCTGCTGCGGAGGAGCTGCTTCCAACGGGGTGACCGCGTCGAGGGCAGCGACGATGGCCGTTGCCTCCTCGTCGGTCGGGATCGGACGGATCGAGTTCGTCACAGCGGGGTGTTGCCGTGCTTGCGGGCCGGCAGGTGTTCCTTCTTGGTGCGGAGCAGTTCGAAGGCCGCAATCAGCTTGGTACGGGTCTCGGTCGGATCGATCACGTCGTCGATGTACCCACGCGCTGCGGCCTCCCACGGATTGCAATAGGCCTCGGTGTACTCGGCCACCAGCTCGGCGCGCCGGGCGACCGGATCTTCGGCGTCGGCCAGTTCTCGGCGGTACACGATCTCGACGGCGCCCGAGGCGCCCATCACGGCGAGCTCGGCGGACGGCCAGGCGAACGACACGTCGCACCCGACCGACTTGGAGTCCATCACCACGTAGGCACCGCCGTAGGCCTTGCGGGTGATGACCTGGACGCGCGGGACGGTGGCCTCGCAGTAGGCGTAGAGCAACTTGGCGCCGTGGCGGATGATGCCGGCGTGTTCCTGGTCGACGCCGGGCAGGAAGCCGGGCACGTCGACGAGGGTCAGCAGCGGGATGTTGAAGGCATCGCAGGTCCGCACGAACTTCGCCGCCTTCGACGACGAGTCGATGTCGAGCACACCGGCCATCACCATCGGCTGATTGGCCACGATGCCGATGGCCTGGCCACCGAGGCGGGCGAAGCCGCACACGATGCTGCCGGCCCAGTTCTGCGAGTACTCGAAGAAGTCACCGTCATCGACCACCGCGGTGATGATCTTCTTGACGTCGTACGCCTGGTTGGACGACGCCGGCAGGATGTCGAGCAGCTCCGGGCAGTGGCGATCCACTGGATCGTCTGTCGCCAACTCGGGTGCGGCCTCGAGGTTGTTGGCCGGCAGGAACGACATGAGATAGCGCACGTCGTCGAGGGCGCTGGCGTCGTCGGCCGACACGAATTGGGCGACACCCGACTTGGAGGTGTGCACCCGAGCACCGCCGAGGTCCTGCTGGGTCACGTCCTCGCCGGTGACCTGCTTCACCACGTCGGGGCCGGTGATGAACATGTAGCTGGTCTGGTCGACCATGAAGATGAAGTCCGTCATGATCGGGCTGTAGACGGCGCCGCCGGCGCACGGCCCCATGATCACCGAGATCTGCGGCGTGACGCCGGAGGCCTTCACATTGCGATAGAAGATGCCGCCATAGCTGGCGAGGCTGACCACGCCCTCCTGGATGCGAGCGCCGGCACCGTCGTTGATGCCGATGAGCGGCGCCCCGACCTTCAGCGCCATGTCCATGACCTTGTGGATCTTCTCGGCGAAGACCTCGCCCAGCGCTCCGCCGAACACCGTGAAGTCCTGACTGAACACGAACACCTTGCGTCCGTCGATGGTGCCCCACCCGGTGATGACACCGTCGGTGAAAGGTCGCTCGTCGGAACCAGGGGTGCGGGAGCGGGCCAGCATGTCGAGCTCGTTGAACGAGCCGTCGTCGAGCAGGTACTCGATCCGCTCGCGCGCCAGCATCTTGCCGCGCGACTTCTGGCGCTCGATCGAGCGCTCGGAACCGGGCTGCAGCGCGCTCTCCTTGAGCTTGGCGAGCTGCTCGGTCCGTTCGGTCAGGGGATGATCCACGGCTCAACGGTATTCGGAGACCAGAGGTCGAGGGAAACTGTGAGAAGCGAAGGTGTCGCGCCGGTACGCTCCGCCGGTGCGGATCGCTGTCTACTGCGGAGCAAACCTGGGGGCCCGACCGGCCTACGGCGACGCGGCCGACCTGTTGGGAACGACCCTGGCCGAGCGCGGCCACGATTTGGTGTACGGCGGCGGCCACGTTGGTCTCATGGGCCGCGTGGCGGACGCGGTGCTGGCGGGCGGTCGCCAGGTGACCGGGGTGATCACCGAACACCTCATGAAGTTCGAGGAAAGCCACGACCGGGTGACCGACCTGATCGTCGTGCCGGACATGCCCACCCGAAAGCGCGAGATGTTCGACCGCTCCGACGCGTTCATCGCCCTGCCCGGCGGCGTCGGCACGCTCGAGGAGCTGTTCGAGGTGCTGTGTTGGCGCACACTCGGGCTGCACGAGTTCCCCGTCGCGCTGCTCGAGGTCGCGGGATACTGGGCGCCGATGGTAGACTTCCTGCAACGCTCGGTCGACGAGGGGTTCCTGGCTCCCCGACACCTCGAAGCGCTGGTCGTGACCGAGGACCCGACCGAGCTGTTCGAGCGACTCGGCGCCTGAGGACGATCGTGGACCTTCCCGTCATGCCGCCGGTGCGACCGATGTTGGCCAAGGCCATTCACGAGCTGCCGGTCGCGCGGGACCTGCTGTACGAACCGAAGTGGGACGGCTTCCGTTGCATCATCTTTCGCGACGGTGACGAGGTCTTCCTGGGAAGCCGCAATGACAAGCCACTCACCCGCTACTTCCCCGAACTGATCCAGCCGGTGATCGACCAACTGCCCGACCGAGTCGTGGTCGACGGCGAGATCGTTGTGGCCACGTCGCATGGCCTCGACTTCGACCAGCTGGGCCAGCGGATCCATCCCGCAGTGTCACGAATCACCAAGCACTCGGTCGAGACCCCGGCCTCGTTCGTGGCCTTCGATCTGCTCGCGCTCGACGACGCCGATCTGCGCGACACTCCGTTCGTGGAGCGACGTCGTCTGCTCGAGACGATCTTCGACGGGGTGACCCGGCCACTGCACCTCACCCCGTCCACGTCCGATCCGGCCATCGCCGGCGACTGGTTCGCCCGGTTCGAAGGAGCCGGGTTCGACGGGGTGATCGCCAAGCCGGCCGGCGGTACCTACCAGGAGAACAAACGAGTCCAGTGGAAGGTGAAGCACCTGCGCACCGCCGACATGGTGGTAGCGGGCTATCGACCGCACAAGCAGTCAGGCGTCGGCTCGATGCTGCTCGGGCTCCACGGAGACGACGGGAGGCTGCACCACGTGGGCGTGTGCTCCGCCTTCAGCGCCGCCCGGCGCGGGGAACTGGTCGACGAGCTGGCGCCATACGTGGCCGGGGGCATCGAGGGCCACCCGTGGTCGGAGTGGGCCGATCAGACCGGCGACGGTGACGACCAACGCATGCCCGGGGCGCCGAGTCGGTGGTCCGGCCAACGTGAGCTCGACTGGGTGCCCCTTCGAATCGAACTCGTCGTCGAGGTGGCCTACGAGGGACTACAGAACGGCAATCGCCTCCGCCATCCGGCCCGCTTCGTACGCTGGCGTCCTGACAAGACGCCCGACGAGTGTCGCTACGACCAGCTGGACCAGGTCGCGCCGGCCGAGCTTTCGGAGATCTTCATCCACTGATGCCGGGGGGCAACAACTTGCGAACTCTGACCACCATCGCCATCGCGCTCGTCTTCATCGGCGCGGCCGGGTGCAGCGAAACCAGCACTCAGACCGGCGCGCCCGGATCGACCACGTCAACGACGGCGCGTCCCGGAGCGGTGATCGCCACGGCCGGAGACGGGCACTCGGTGGTGTCGATGTTCGCCGGTGCCCGCTGGTTCGGTGGCACCGTGCCGGCCAAGCCGACGCCGACTGATCCGTCAGCGACTCCGATCAAGATCGGCGTGATGTCGGCGGACAGCGGCGCCATCGCGGCGCTTCCAGAACTCCACCAAGGCATCGACGCGGCCATTTCGTGGATCAATGCCGAGCTCGGTGGTGTCGACGGCCATCCCATCGTGGAGGTGTTCTGCGAGGTCGACATCAGCCCGGAGAAATCGCAGCTGTGCGCCCGCAAGATGGTGGACGAGCACGTCGTGGCCGTCATGAGCGGAGTCGACCTGGCCGCCGGCGACGCCATCAAGATCCTCAACGAGAACGACATTCCGTGGGTCGGCGGCATCCCGATCGGCGACGCCGAGATGCAGAGTGTGAACACCTTCCAGTTCTCGGGTGGCACCCCCGGCGCGTTCGTCGCCTTCGCTCAACACGCCGCCACCACCTTGAAAGCCAAGAAGGTGGCGATCATGTACCTCAACCTCGCTCAGGTGAAGGGCCCGGCAATCACCTACGGCATCGGCCTGTTGAAGAAGCTGGGAATCGAGGTCAACGAGGTCGGGTTCGACCTCACCACGCAGGACTACGCGGCGGTCGCGCAGAAGGCCGCCGAAGGAAACCCCGACGCCATCATCGTGGGCGCTGCTGACTTCGCCTGCCCGAAAGTGATGCAGGCGATCATCGATCTCCATTCGACGGCAACGGTCTATCTCGTCGGCTCGTGCGCCGATCGCAAGTGGCTCGATCAGGTCGGCGTCGATCACGCCGCCGGGTTCGTGTTCAACGTCGAGAGCCGCATCGATCAGTCGGTGTCCAACAGCGCCGACACCGAGCTGTATCGAGTGGTGCTGGCCAAGTACCAACCAGCGACCACTGCGGCCGGCGCGGCCACGGTCAGCTTCCGGGGGATGATGAACCTGTGGTCGGTGCTGAAGCAGGTCGGCCCTGCCGGCACCAGTCGCGACGTCATCGCGGCCTTCCGAGCGAGCAAGGACCGAGTCAGCTTCGACGGACATCCCTATACGTGCGACGGCAAGCAGATCGCCGGGCTGCCCGGGCTGTGCGCTCCTCAGGAGGTGCTGATCAAGGTCACCGCCGACGGGACGTTCTCGGAGGCCTCTGACGGCTGGATCGATGTGCCCGCCATCGCAGCCGATCACCACCTGTGACCAGCCACCTCGCCTACCTCCTTCTCGGAGTCGGCTCGGGAGCCGCCATCGCGCTGCTGGGCATCGGCGTCGTGCTCACCAATCGGGCGTCGAAGGTCGTGAACTTCGGCCACGCCGCCATGGGCATGTGGACGGCGTACGTGTTCTACGACTTCCGAGAGACCGGCCGCTTGGCGCTCCCCATCCCCTACCGGCGGGTGTTCGGCTGGACCTTGCCCGACGCGCTCGTCCACCCGAACCTGCTCGCGAGGCCCACGTTGTTCACCGCGCTCGTGGTGGTCATGGCCGACGCAGCCGTGTTCGGATTGGTCGTCTACGGACTTCTGTTCCGGCGCCTCCGCAGCGCTCCCCCACTCGGGCGGGTCGTGGCCTCGATCGGCTTGTTCCTGTATCTCTACGCCACCGCCGCGGTCCGCTTCGTCGACGTTCCCCGCACCCGAGCCATCCTGCCGACCGGATCGATCCACGTGTTCGGCCACCTAGTCTTCGTGAACCGGCTGGTGATCGCCGCCATTGCGGTCGGGGTGACCTCGGCGCTGTGGGTGATCACTCGCTTCACCCGTTTCGGTCTCGCGACCACCGCCGCGGCCGAGAGCGAGAAGGGTGCTGCGTTGATCGGCCTGAACCCGAGCCGGCTGGCCGCCATCAATTGGATGATCGCGTCGATGTTGTCAGGCCTCGCGTTGATCCTGATCGCCCCGATCAACTCGCTCGACCCGCTGGCCATGTCGTTGCTGGTCGTCCCCGCGCTGGCGGCCGCACTGTTGGGCGGCCTCAATTCGATCGTGGTGGTCGCGGTGAGCGGCCTGGCGATCGGCATGTTGCAGGCCGAGCTCGTCAACGTCGGGGGATCAGTGCACGCGCTAGCCGGCCTGGGCCTTCAGGAAGGTGTGCCGTTTCTGCTGATCCTGGTGGCGCTGGTCGTTCGCGGGCGAACACTGCCGACCCGAGGTGACCCCTTGGAAGACCGGCTGCCCGAATCACCCGAGCCTCGAGCCGTCGTGCCCCTCGGAGTGCTGGCATTGGCGGGCGGCATCGCAGTGATGCTCACCGCCGGGAGCGACTGGCGAGCCGCGGTGATCACGTCGTCGATCGCGGTGGTCACCTCGCTGTCGGTCGTCGTTCTGACCGGCTTCGTCGGCCAGATCTCCTTGGCACCGTTCGCCTTCGCCGGAGTTGCGGCCTTCTCCCTCATCCGACTGGGTGACGCCGGCGTGCCCTTCCCGTTGGCACCGGTGGTGGCGGTGCTGATCACGGTGCTCCTCGGTGTGCTGGTCGGCATTCCGGCGGTGCGGGTTCGCGGGATGAGTTTGGCCATCGCCACGCTCGGAGCCGCGGTGGCCATCGAACAACTGGCCTTCAAGTGGTCGTGGTTCGTCGGTGACCACGACGTCCCGGAGCCCAAGATCGGCGGCGTCAACCTGTCGGTGTCAGGTCGGGGCGCTCTCTACCCGCGTGCGGCCTTCGGCGTCATGGTCGTCGTCGTGACCGTGACGTGCGCCGTGCTGGTGTCGAACCTCCGTCGCAGTCGCACCGGCTTGGCGTGGCTGGCGGTCCGCGACAACGAACGCGCCGCCGCCGCCACCGGCATCAATGTCGGCTCGGCCAAACTCACGGCGTTCGCAGTCAGCGCGTGTCTGGCCGGAGTCGCCGGTGTGCTCACCGCGTATGAACGACAGACGATCTCCGAGACGAGCTTCCAGGTGTTCTTCTCACTGGCGGTGCTGGCCATCACCTATCTGATGGGCGTGGCGTCAGTGTCGGGAGCGTGGGCCGCCGGGTTCATCGCTCCCCTGGGTGTGTTCGTCTTGTTGCGCACCGGAGCGCTGCCCACCGAGGTGTCCCGTTACGAGTTCGCCACCAACGGCTTGCTGCTCATGGTCGTCGCTGTGGCCTACCCCAACGGGCTCACCGCCGCGGTCCGACATGCCCGCCGGTGGATCGGTCGTCGAATCACCCGACCACGCGCTCAGCGAACTGCCGCCAACGCCTGAAGTCGCTCGGCCGTGTTGGACGCGTCGATCGACGCCGCCAGAGCGTCGAAGCCGGGCGTCGGCCCGTCCCATCGCCATTCCGACGGCAGGCCGACCTCCACGTCGAGCTCGAGAGTGGCGATGCGGCGGAAGAGCATCGCGAGGTCGTACTGCTCGCGCAGTGTTGCCGCGAGCTTGCCCGCTCCACGGACCGACACGTCCCAATCGTCTGCCCCGGGCGGGATCGCCTCGATGTGGACATACCGCGCCAGTACCGCTGCGGCAGATTTTGCCCCCCAGCCAGGCAGTCCGGGGAAGCCGTCGGCCGAGTCGCCGACCAGGCCGAGATAGTCGGGAATCGACTCGGGAAGCACCCCGAATTTGGACACGACCGCGGCGGTGTCGCGCACCTCGTTGGCGCGTCGGTCGAACTGAACCACCAGGGGGTCGACCACACACTGCGCCAGGTCCTTGTCGGGGGTGCAGATGAGCACGCGTTCCACCTGCGGATCGCCGGCGGCGACTGTTGCAGCGGCGCCGAGTGCGTCGTCGGCCTCGACCTCGACGCAGGGCCACACCGTGAACCCGGCTGCCGCCAGCACCTCCTCGGCCAGATCGAACTGCGATCGAAGTGCGGGGTCGATCCCCGAGCCGTCCTTGTAGCCAGCCCAGAGGTCGTTGCGAAACGACTCGATGACGTGGTCCGTAGCGATCCCGATGTGCGTGGCGCCGTCGGCCAACAGACCGGTCATGCTCCGCAGCACCCCGCGGGTGGCGCCGACCTCCCGGCCCGACGCGGTCTGGTGATCACCACCGGGCGAGAAGTGGTGCCGGAACAGTTCGTACGTGCCGTCGACGAGGTGGACCTGCATCGGCGAAGCCTGTCACAGCACGGGTACCTCCAGGTCGGCCACCCGGTGCACAAGTGGCGCCGGCGTGGCTCAGCCCTCTTTCGTGCCCACGATGCAGCGCGCCACGCCGGAAACCCGGATGTTGCCGTCCTTCTCGTACGCCCCCACGGACCCAATGACCCTCGCCCGAATCCGCTCCCGCGCCGATTCGTCGACCTGCTGAAGTGACGCAACCGCGATCGAGACGTGCTCGCTCATCATCTCCCAGTACTCGCTGGGCGACGACGTCACCAACTCGACGTCAACATCCCACTCGGCAACGTCGCGTAGCCCCGCCGCCTCGTAGACGGCGCTGACACAGCCCGGGGCTGCGCACCGGAACATGTTCGGCATCTCCGGGTCGGGCGGGGTCAGTTCAACCTCGGTTGTGATTGCATCCATGAGGATCGTCGTCCACGGGTTCTCCTCGGGCTTGACCCAAACCGACGAGCAGAGGCGCCCGTCCGGCTTGAGCACACGAGCGAACTCTGCCGTCGCTGTCGCGGCGTCAGGGAAGAACATGTACCCGAATCGCACCGACACACTGTCGAAGATGGCGTCGGCGAAGGGCAGATCATCGGCGCTGCACACCTCGGTCTCGACATTGGTGACCCCCTGCGCGTCGGCTCGTCGGGCTGCGACCCCCAACATCTCCGGTGCGAGGTCAGTGAGCACGACGCGACCCTTGGGCGAGAGTCGGGCGATACTCAGTCCCGGCTCACCCGTCCCCGAGGCGATGTCGAGATGCTGCTGATCCTCGGCGATGTGGAGACGCTCGATCATCGCTGCACCGACCGGGCCCAACTGATCCATGATGCACAGGTCCCACTTCTCCCAACCGCCAGAGAGCCCTGCCCACGTCGCTCGCTGTGCGTCCCGGATCTCATCTGCGCTCGGCATCGCGCCTCCCGACGTTGGAATGTCCAGCAACTCGATGTCACCGGCCGTAAGAGTGCAGAGTGCCCGCTCCGTAGGTGTCGTGCCATGAGAAGTGGCGGACCAAGCCAACTATGCCGACAGCTCGTCGCTATCATGACGACGTGATGTCTGTATCTTTCGAACGGGGTCGAAGATGTTTCTCGCACTGAAGGATCTTCGTGTCGCGCGGGGACGGTTCGCCCTGGTGGGCGTGGTGATCGGGCTCGTTGCACTGCTCACCACTGTCTTGTCGGGTCTTGCGAACGGCTTGGTCAACGACGGCATCTCGGGTCTTCGGGGCCTGCCTCTCACGCACCTCGCTCTCCAACCCGGTGCACAGAGCAGCTTCAGCCGCTCCACCCTCACCGACATCAATCTCGAGCCGTGGCAGGACACAGTGTCGAAACGAGAGGGAATCGAAGTCTCACCCCTCGGGGTCTCGTTCTTCAACGCCAAGCGGACCAACGGTGACACCATCGACATCGCCCTGTTCGGCATCGCTCCCGGCAGCTTCCTCGCCCCCCGCCCCGACGCCCAAGCTGCGCTCGCCGGCAGGGCGGGCCTCGTGTTGAGCGACGAGTTCAAGTCGACCGGCATCAAGGTCGGTGACGAGCTCACCATTGTCGGCGTCGACACCAAGCTGCCGGTCCTCGGGTTCACCTACGCCGGCTCCTACGGCCACGTCGACATCGCCTTCTCGTCGTTGCAGACCTGGCAGTCCCTGGTCTTCGGGGACAACGCCAAGGGCAGGTTCTCCGCCATCGCCGTGCGTGCCGAGAGCGACACGGCGTTCGCAGCCATCGACAAGCGAGCCGGGACCGACATCGAGACCAAAGATGCCGCCTACGCCGGCTCGCCGGGCTACTCCGCCGAGAGCGCCACCATGACCCTCATCCGCGGGTTTCTGCTGGTGATCTCCGCCCTCATCGTCGGCGCCTTCTTCACCGTGTGGACCATCCAACGCAGCCGGCAGATCGGCCTCCTCAAGGCACTGGGCGCGTCCAACGCGTACGTGCTGCGCGACGCGCTCGGCCAACTCGCCATCGTGTTGGTCTCGGCCGTCGTCGTTGGCGCCGCGGTCGCACTCGGCCTGGGGGCGCTGGTCCCCAAGGCCGTCCCGTTCAGCCTGCAGGCATCGCCGATCATCACGTCGGTCGTCACGCTCGTGGTCCTCGGCATGGCCGGCAGCCTCGTCGCCGTGCGTCGCATCACGTCGGTTGATCCCATCGTCGCGTTGTCGACCGAGAACTGAGGCCCAACATGAACTCGACCCGCAATGCAGCCATCGAACTCGATGACGTCACCGTCGTGGTCCCCGACGGGACCGAAACCCTCACGATCCTTGATGGCGTCGATCTC
>JBBQLA010000033.1:0-10689 GCA_038327485.1 Acidimicrobiales bacterium | reverse complement strand
GGCCTCAAGGACCCGCGCCGGCCCATCGGGTCGTTCCTCTTCGTCGGTCCCACTGGCGTGGGCAAGACCGAACTGGCCCGCAGCCTGGCCGACTTCTTGTTCGACGACCCCCGGGCGATGATCCGCATCGACATGAGCGAGTACATGGAGAAGTTCGCGGTGTCGCGGCTCATCGGTGCGCCTCCCGGCTACGTGGGCTACGACGAGGGCGGCCAGCTCACCGAGGCGGTTCGGCGTCGGCCCTACGCGGTGGTGCTGCTCGACGAAGTCGAGAAGGCTCACCCTGACGTGTTCAACGTGCTGTTGCAGTTGCTCGACGACGGTCGCCTGACCGATGGTCAGGGTCGCACTGTCGACTTCACCAACGTGGTGTTGATCATGACGTCGAATCTGCAGACCGACCCGGCCAACTTCTTCCGGCCCGAGTTCATCAACCGGCTCGACGAGATCGTCCACTTCGATGCGCTCGACGAGAGCCAGCTCTCCCACATCGTCGATATCCAACTGGCGGTGCTCGATCAGCGTCTGGCCGATCGACGCATCACCCTGAAGGTCACCGACGGGGCCCGTGCCGCGTTGACCAGCCTGGGCTACGACCCGCAGTTCGGGGCCCGCCCGCTCAAGCGGCTCATCCAGCGCGAGATCGGCGATCGGTTGGCCGTCGCCCTCCTCGAGGGCAAGGTCAGCGAGGGCTCGACGGTCAGCGTCGACATGGTCGACGGCGAGTTCGCGCTCGTCTGATCGCGCTCGAACAGCCACTGCGCTCAGACAGCGATTGCCCCGGGCGTGGTAGGCGTCACCGTGAAGGTGCCGTCGATCGTCACCGGTGATTCCTCGACCAGGTTGTCGGTGACCACTCGGTACTCCGACGTCCACAACTTGGGCGTGACCTCGCAGCGCACCCAGCCGCGCTGATGGCTGTTGAGGTACTTCGCGTCCTTCAGCAGACCGCGGGCGCTGGCTTCGAGATCCGGCGGAATCAGCCCAACGGACGAGATCGATGTGCCGACGAACTCGGTGGCCACGGTCTTCTTGCCGCCTGCGCCGTCGTCGATCTGGAGGTCGCCGACCCCGCCGAGGTGGATGTCGCCGGTGACCACGACGCAGTTGGTGATGCCCTTGGTGTCGAGGTGCTCGAGCAGTCGCTGGCGCTCGGCGGGATATCCGTCCCACTGGTCGTAGTTCAGCACCGCCTTGCCCAGTCGGAGGTCGGTCATGACCACCTGGTTGCCCAGGACGTTCCAGGTCGCTTTCGACGCGTCGAGTTGATCGAGGAGCCACCGCTCCTCCTCGTCGCCGGTCAGCGTGCGCCCGGGCTCGGTGACCTCGGCGCAAGCCGGCGTGGTGAGCTGGAGGGCCTTGTCCCCGCAGGCTTGATCGGTGCGGTACTGGCGGGTGTCGAGCATGAAGAAGTTCGCCAACTTGCCCCAGTGTTGGGTGCGGTAGATCTTCAGGTCGGGACCGTTGGGCGGGTCGAGACGGACCGGCTGGTGCTCCCACCATGCCTGGTAGGCGGCAGCTCGACGGGCGAGGAAGGCCGCGGTCGGGACGCTGTCGTCCTCGCTGTGGTCGTCTGCGTAGTTGTTCTCGACCTCGTGGTCGTCCCAGATGACCACCCAGGGGCAGCGCAGGTGAGCTGCCTGCAGGAGCGGGTCGCTCTTGTAGAGGGCGTAGCGGTTGCGGTACCCGGCGAGATCGGTGACCTCGTCGGAATTGTGCTGCCGAACGGCGCCGCCGAGCTTCGACTCGCCGTACTCGTAGATGTAGTCACCGAGGAACAGCAGCAGGTCGAGGTCGACGGTGGCCATGTCCCGCCAGGCGTTGTAGTAGCCGGCCTGCCAGTCCTGGCACGAGGCGAACCCGAACGACAGCTTGGCGGCGGTGGCGTTGTTGGCCGGGGTGGTACGGGTGCGGCCCACCGCGCTGAGCCGACTGCCCACGCTGAATCGGTACCGGTACCAGGTGTTGGACTCGAGGGCGCTGGCCAACGCGTGGACCGAGTGGCCGTGCGCCGCGCTCGCGACCTCGGTCCCCGATGCCACCACCTTGACGAATTTGGCGTCGAAATCGGCGGCCACTTCCCAACGCACTGGGATGTCGACGTCGCCCATGCCGCCACCCTCGAGTGGAGTGAGCGCGAGGCGGGTCCACAACACGACGGAGCTGGCATCGGGATCTCCCGACGCGATCCCCAGTGTGAACGGGTCACTTGCCAGCTTCGGAACCGGCAGCGACGACGTGGACGCGATGGTGCTCGCCGCCGTGGTCGTCGACCCCGCCGCGTCAGCCGAGGAGTTGTCGTCCGACGAGCAGGCCGCGACGCCCAGGCCCGTGGCAGCGGCACCGAGGCCAGCGAGGAATCGTCGACGATCGAGCACGTGGTCAGGTCGTCGCGAGTCGCAACGGCAGGGCCTTGCGGTCGGCCTTGTCGGTTCCGTACATCACGACCAGCCAGCTCTCACCGGCAGCGAGGTCGAGGTCGACCGTGGTGACGGCCTTCGCACAGTCGGTGTTCTCCTCGGAGACCTGCACCGTGACCTGCCCCGGATCTGCGAGATACGGCGTGCCCCCGTTGACCTCGCCGGCATCGCTGTCGGTGCCGATGGGCCAGTCACAGGTGCCGACAGGCGCCAGCGTGGTGTAGTTGCCGTCGGTGATGCCCGAGATGCCGTTCTCGTTCTTGAACACGTAGGCCTTGCCGTCAGCCGGCGTTTTGGCCTTGCTGTCGTACACGTTGGTGGACGACATCGACGTGTGGCCACTGGACCCGGTGCCCTCGACCCAGGTGTAGAGCACCGTCATGACCAGGCCCTTCTCGAACTTCTCCGTCGTGGAGAGCAGCCGACCGGTGATGGCCGTTTTGCCGGGGAGGTAGGCGCTGAACACGATCTCGGTCGAGCCGTCGGCGGGGGTCAGCAGCGGATCGGTCTCGACCTGCACCGGGAGGTAGTCGCTGGCCGTGCCGAACTCGAGGGTGGTGGCCTTCTTTCCGGTGTCACCGTCGCCGAAATAGATGTCGATGGGGGTGGCGGTGCCCGCGTCGGCATACGTGTTGACGAACCGCACCCTGGCATCGACGGTCTTGAACTTGTGTTGTTTCGGGGTGCTCGAGTTGCCGAGGCTGGAGCCGGCGTTCTTCGACGCCTCGTCGACTCGCTTCTTGGCATCCGCCGACAGCTTCTCCAGTTGCTTGCGGGCGTTGGCGGCCGCGGCGTTGGCGTCGTCCTGGGCGCTGCTACCGCAGCCGGCGGCGATCAGTGCCATGAACAGCACGACACCGAGTAGTCGGATGGGCTGACGAATTGATGTGCGCACGATGTCCCCCTCGCCGCGTCCGGTCGACGATCAACCGTTGTTTCTCGGCGGAAACGCTACCGGGTGGTCTGCGTCGATTCGATGACGATGCGGTGACGATCCGGAATCTCACGTTGACGGCGATCGATGCCGATGTCACAGCGGAATGAACGCGTCGCACTTCTCATCTGAACCGTCCGACCTGCCCGCAGTCCGCAGTCCGTTACGACTCGATGCGATGGGCCTGCGACCGTCGCTCATGGATGATCTGGTCATTCGTCGGGTCATGCTCGAGGGTCGCATCGCCATGACGGCGTTGGCCGATCTGCTCCATGTGAGCATGAACATCGTCGAGCCGATCCTGCACGGGCTCCGAGATCGCAAGCTCATCGAGTTCGGAGGGATGGAAGGGCGGGCCTACGTGGTGGCCTGCACCGAGGCCGGTCGGGCGTTCGGGAGCGAGCGCAGCCGCGAATGTCGATACTGCGGGCCGATGCCGGTGTCGCTCGATCACTACTCCGAAGTGGTCCGTTCGCAGAAGCCCGTGTTGGAACTCGATCACGCGCGCCTGGCTCGGTCGTTCTCGGATCTGGTGATCTCGCCGGAGCTGCTGGACCAGCTCGGGCCGGCCATCCACGGCGGCGGTGCAATGTTTCTCTACGGGCCGCCCGGGACCGGCAAGTCATCGGTGGCGGAACGGATCGTTCGGGCCTACGAAGACGTGGTCTTGATCCCGTATTGCGTCGAGGTCGACGGCCAGATCGTGTCGGTGTTCGATCCGACGATCCACCAACCGGTCGAGGATCAGCCAGTGGGACTGGATCGTCGCTGGGTGGCGTGTCACCGGCCGGCAGTGATCACCGGCGGCGAGTTGCACGCGGCCATGTTGGATCTCCAGCTCGACCGTGACACCGGCGTGTATCTCGCCCCGCTGCAGTTCAAGGCCAACAACGGGATCCTGGTGATCGACGACTTCGGTCGTCAGGCAATGACGCCCGACGCGCTGCTCAACCGGTGGATCGTGCCGCTCGATCGTCAGGTCGACTACCTGACGCTGCACGGCCGCAAGTTCGAGGTGCCGTTCGAACTCAAGGTCGTGCTGTCGACGAACCTCGATCCGGCCAAGCTCGGTGACGAGGCGTTCTTCCGTCGCATCCACAACAAGATCTACATCGGTGCGATCGACGACGATCAGTTCAATCTGATTCTCGATCGCGTCGCCAACAGATCCGGCCTTGAAATTGACGTGGCCACCGCGTCGCGGCTGCGTCACGAGGCGCGGACCCGCGGCGACGGCGAGCTGCGGGCCTACCTGCCGGGTGTCGTCTGTGGCATCGCCCTGAGCATCTGTCGCTACGAGAGTTCGCCGAAGGTCATGACGCCGTCGTTGGTGGATCGAGTGCTCGACCTGTACTTCACCCGTCTCGATGGCCAACCGACCGGGTCGGCCGAACCTCTGCTCGACGCCAGCGAGCTGACCGATTCCGACGGCGGTCTCTCGACGCTGCCGCGTACGGATTTCGCTCGGTTGCTCAGCCCCCGCACGACCTGATCGAGACGACTTGAGGTCGCCGCAGATTCGGTAGCCTCTCGCGTTCCCGTTTCTCAGGAGGCTTTGTGCCGGCAACGATCGTGGTGGGCACCCAGTGGGGCGATGAGGGCAAGGGCAAGCTGACCGACCTCGTCGCCAAGGAAATGACGATGGTCGTCCGATACCAGGGCGGCCACAACGCCGGGCACACCCTCGTGGTCGATGGAGAGTCGTTCGCTCTGCAGCTCATTCCGTCGGGGGTGCTCTACGACCACATCACCCCGGTGATCGGCAACGGCGTGGTGGTCGACCCGGTTGTCATGCTCGATGAGATCGATCGCCTCGAAGCCCGGGGTGTGGATTGCAGTCGCCTGAAGGTGTCCGGCAACGCTCACCTGATCCTCCCGTACCACCAGGAGCTGGATCGCCTGATCGAGCGTCACCTGGGCAAGAACAAGCTGGGCACGACCAAGCGAGGCATCGGGCCGGCCTACGCGGACAAGGCCAGCCGGGTCGGAATCCGCGTCCAGGACCTGCTCGACCCTGACATCTTCCGGGCCAAGGTCCGCTCCGTGTTGGCCTACGACAACCTGGTGTTGGCCAAGGTCTACAACCGGCTCGGTTTCGACCCCGACGAGCTGGCCGATCGCTATCTCGACGAGGTCGCCCCCAAGGTCGCCCCCTACGTCGCCGACACCGTCACCCTGATCCACGAAGGGCTCGAGCGCGGCGAGCACGTGCTGTTCGAGGGCGCGCAGGCGACCTTCCTCGATATCGATCACGGCACTTATCCGTACGTGACCTCGTCGAACCCCACCGCCGGTGGAGCGTGCGTCGGAGCAGGCGTCGGGCCACGCCACATCGATCGGGTCATCGGGATTGCCAAGGCGTACATCACCCGGGTCGGCGCGGGCCCGTTCCCCACCGAGCTGTTCGACGACGACGGTGATGCGCTCGTCACCCTCGGTCACGAGTTCGGCACCAATACCGGTCGCCGTCGTCGGCCCGGTTGGTTCGACGCGGTGATGATGCGCCAGGCGGTGCGACTCAACTCGTTGTCGGAGCTCGCCATCACCAAGCTCGACATCTTCGACACCTTCGATCGGCTGAAGGTGTGCGTGGCCTACGACGTGCGCGGAGTGCGGCACTCGTCGCTGCCGTATCACCAATCCGATCTGCACGATGCGGTGCCGGTGTACGAGGAGTTCCCGGGCTGGAAGACAGATCTGACCCAGGTCACCGAGCAACACCAGCTCCCGATCGAGGCGAAGAACTACCTGGCGTTCCTGGCGGAGCAGTGTGGCGCCCCCATCAGCTTCGTCGGCACCGGCCCCGGCCGCGAGCAGTACGTGCAGTTCTGATGAAGGTCGGTCGCTGATGAAGGTGTGTGTCGTCGGAACGGGAGGTCGGGAGCACGCGCTGGCCGCCACGCTGCGCCGAACGGCCGACGTGGTCGTGTCGGGCGGCAACCCCGGCATCGAGGGCTCGACTGCGGCCCCGCCCGAGGAGATCGACGCGGATCTCTTCGTGATCGGCCCCGAGGTACCGCTGGTGGCCGGCCTGGCCGATCGGCTTCGAGCCGAAGGGCGCACCGTGTTCGGTCCAGGCGCCGACGGAGCGCAGCTCGAAGGATCCAAGGCGTGGATGAAGCAGCTGCTCGCGGACGCCGGCGTACCGACGGCACGGCACGGCACGTTCAGCTCCGAGGAGCCGGCGCTGACCTTCCTCGACGCCATGGTGCCGCCCTACATCGTGAAAACCGACGGGCTGGCCGCCGGCAAGGGCGTCATCGTGACGGAGTCGCTCGACGAGGCCCGCAACGCGGTGGGCGACTATCTGTCGGGCGCGGCGTTCGGCGACGCCGGCCGACGGCTGGTGATCGAAGAGGGTCTGATTGGTCCCGAGGTGTCGGTCTTCGCCATCTGCGACGGAACCGATGCCGTGTTGCTCCCCGCAGCGCAGGACCACAAGCGCATCGGCGACGGCGACACCGGACCGAACACGGGCGGGATGGGCGCCTACTCACCGGTTCTGGTCGCGCCGCAGTCGGTGGTCGACGACGTGCTCGAGCGGTGCATCCTGCCCACTCTCGCCGAGCTCCGTCGGCGAGGCATCGACTATCGCGGCGTGCTGTACGGCGGGCTCATGCTCACCGCCGAGGGTCCCAAGATGCTGGAGTACAACGTGCGCTTCGGCGACCCCGAGTGCCAGATCGTGGTGCCGCTCATCGAGAGTGACTTCGCCGAGCTGCTGCGCGAGGCGGCCGACGGGCGGCTCCGATCGACGCCCGTCTTCTCCTCCGATGCGGCGGTGACGGTGGTGCTGGCGGCCGAGCACTATCCCTCGACTCCTCGAACCGGCGACGTGATTCTGGGTGTGGATGAGGCCCGTGCCATCGACGGCGTGACCGTGTTCTGCGCTGGTGTGGCAATGGACGACGCTGGACGGCTCGTGACCGGGGGTGGGAGGGTGCTCAACGTGTGCGGACGAGGTCCCACGATCTCGATGGCGCGTGAACTCGCGTACGCCGGGGTCTCGGCCATCTCATGGCCGGGCATGCAACACCGAACCGACATCGCGGCGAGCGCCGCAATCTGACCGGCGGCACCCGCCGCCAAGCAACAGGAGACAGCCATGGGCCACCGGGTCGCCGTATTGATGGGTTCGCCGAATGATCGGGACAAGATGGCGCCGGCCGAGGCCACGCTGCACGACTTCGGCATCGAGGCCGACGTGCTGGTGATGTCAGCTCACCGCACACCTGACGTCGTGGCGGGCTTCGCTCGAACCGCCCGCGACGAGGGCTTCTCGGCCATCATCTGCGGCGCCGGTATGGCTGCGCACCTCGCCGGCGCGGTGGCCGCCAACACCACGTTGCCGGTCATCGGAGTGCCGCTGTCCGGTGGTGCGCTGGGTGGCGTGGACGCGTTGTACTCCACGGTCCAGATGCCCCGAGGCATTCCGGTCGCCACGGTCGCGGTCGACGGAGCGATGAACGCTGCGCTGCTGGCGATCCAGATCATCGGGGTCACCGACGCCGATGTGGCCGCCAAGCTGGCTTCGCACCGTCAAGGCTGAAACCGAGCGGCGGTCAGACGAACGGGTCGGCGGAGTCGAACAACTCGAGCTCGAGCGGGCGATCGCCGGCGGTCACCGCCTTTCGTCCGAACCGAGTGGTGCGGCGTTCCTTGCGGGGCGCCAGCGCGTTTCGGTGTCGAACACCGGCGAAACTCATGGCGCAACCGAGACACATCGGCGGTTTGGCCGGACCGAACGGGAACACCAGGCAGTCCTCGCAGAAGGCGTGCGCGCACTGGCCGCACTTTCCGGCAACTCCCGCGGAGGCGTGCTTGGCGCATTGGTTCATGGCAGCCGTCCTCCTCGCGTCGTCGCCCTCAGAGAGTGATCGGCCCGCCGTGGTCGAGACTTGAGTCGGCCTGATAGGAAGGGCCGGTGACTGAGATCGTGCCCAACGTGCTCGCCGATCGGTACGCCAGTGCCGAGATGACAGCGCTGTGGTCGCCCACCGCCAAGGTCGTGATGGAACGTGAGCTGTGGCTCGCGGTCCTGCGCACCCAGCAAGCTCTCGGGGTGGACGTTCCCCCGGGAGTCGTCGAGGCATACGAAGCCGTGCTGCACGATGTCGACCTGGCCGACATCGCCGAGCGCGAGCGCATCACCCGCCACGACGTGAAAGCCCGCCTCGACAGCTTCGCTGCCGCCGCCGGACACGAGCACCTGCACAAGGGGATGACGTCGCGTGACCTCACCGAGAACGTCGAACAGCTCCAGGTGCGTCGCAGCCTCGAGCTGGTCCGTGATCGCATGGTCGCAGCGCTCGTCCGCCTCGCCGATCTGTCCACCCAGTGGATTGCCCAACCGCTGACCGCTCGCACCCACAACGTGGCGGCGCAGACCACGACGTTGGGGAAGCGGTTCGCCAACGCCGGCCAAGAGTTGTTGGTCTCGCTCGGTCGAGTCGAGGACCTCTTGGCCCGCTACCCGCTCCGCGGTGTCAAGGGCCCGGTCGGTACCCAGCAGGATCAGCTCGATCTGCTCGGTTCACCCGAGGCCGTGGCATCGCTCGAAGCAGCCGTCGCCGAGCATCTGGGTTTCACCGCGACGCTCGACAACGTGGGTCAGATCTATCCGCGCTCGCTCGACCTCGACGTCGTCTCCGCGCTCGTGCAGTGCGCCGCGGGGCCGTCGAGCCTGGCCACGACGCTGCGGTTGATGGCCGGCCACGAGTTGGTCACCGAGGGCTTCCGTCCGGGCCAGGTCGGATCATCGGCCATGCCGCACAAGATGAACAGCCGCAGCTGCGAACGCGTCTGCGGGTTCCGGGTGCTGCTCGTGGGCTATCAGGCAATGGTGGCCGGACTGTCGGGCGAGCAGTGGAACGAGGGTGATGTGTCGTGCTCGGTGGTACGGCGGGTCGCCCTCCCCGATGCGTTCTATGCCATCGACGGCATGTTCGAGACCTTCCTCACCGTGCTCGACGACCTCGGTGCCTACCCAGCGGTCATCGAAGCCGAACTCGAGCGATATCTGCCGTTCCTGGCCACGACCAAGATCCTGGTCGCGGCGGTGAAAGCAGGAGTGGGACGCGAACAGGCGCACGAGGCCATCAAGGAACATGCGGTGGCGGTCGCGCTGGACATGCGCGAACGCGGACACGCCGAAAACGATCTGGTCGAACGACTGCAGGCCGACCATCGCCTGGGCCTCGCGCCGGGAGCGCTCGACGGTGTGCTCGCCGATCCTCTGACCTTCACCGGAAATGCCTCGGCCCAGGTGGTGGCGTTCGTCGCGTCGGTCGCCGAGGTGGCGGATCGTTACCCCCGCGCCGCGGCCTACGATCCCGCTGACATCCTCTGACCCGTCGCTCGCGACGCTCACTCCCTCGGAGCCTCCCCATGCCGATTGATCTGCCGCACATCTACTCGGGCAAGGTTCGCGACATCTACGACGCCGGCGACCAGCAGCTGTTGATGGTCACCTCGGATCGCTTGTCGGCCTTCGATGTCGTGCTCTCCGAACCCATCCCTCACAAGGGTCGCGTGCTCACTGCGGTCTCGGCGTTCTGGTTCGAGCAGTTCGCCGATCTCGTGGGAAGTCACCTCGTGTCAACCGACATCGGCGAGGTCGCAGCGGTGACCGGCGAGTCGGTCGACGAGTTGCGGGGGCGGATCATGCTGTGCCGGCGGGCCGAGATGCTGCCCATCGAGTGCATCGTTCGTGGCTACATCACCGGCTCGGCGTGGAAGGAGTACCGCACGTCCGGCACGATGCACGGCGCAGCGCTCCCCGAGGGGTTGCTCGAGTCGTCGCAGCTGCCCGAGGCGGTGTTCACGCCATCGACCAAGGCCGAAGAAGGCCACGACATGAACATCAGCTTCGCGGCCGCGGTGGACCTGGTGGGCAGCGAGCTCGCCGAGCGTGCCCGGGAGGTGAGCCTCGAGCTCTACACCACTGGGGCCCGGCTGGCGGCCGAGCGGGGGATCATCATCGCCGATACCAAGTTCGAGCTCGGTGTGGTCGATGGGGAACTCGTGCTGTGCGACGAAGTACTCACCCCGGACTCGTCGCGCTTCTGGCCCGCCGACTCGTGGGTACCCGGTACCACGCCGCCGAGTTTCGACAAGCAGCCGGTCCGTGACTACCTCGAGACACTCGACTGGGACAAGACGGCACCGGGTCCCGAGTTGCCGGCCGAGGTGGCCGCGAAGACCTCCGAGAAGTACCTGGAGGCGTGGCGCCGGCTGACGCACTCGTGAGCGGCGGTCCGGCCGGACGCGACCCGTTCCGCCGGCCCGTCCCCGATCTGCCACAAGCCGCGCTCCACTGGGATCGACGGTACGCGG
>JBBQLA010000032.1:0-10715 GCA_038327485.1 Acidimicrobiales bacterium | reverse complement strand
GGCGTAGTCGGCCTTGAATTGGTAGAGCAGCCGTTCACCCGGGGCGATCGTGCGCATCTCGACGTTCCAGGCCACCCTCGAGGCGTGGAAGTCGATGGAGTGACCCATCGTGCCGTCGTTGACCAATGTGATGTTGAAGAGATCTCCGATCTTGCCTCGCAGGATCGTCCCCGGAACCTTGCCGTCGAAGGTCCACATGTTCTGGGTCACGCCCGGTGCGACCTCGATGACCTTCTCGATGGCGTGCATCTCGACGTTGTGGACGGTCCCGCCCGGTGCCGGTGCGAGCGTCGGGTCGTAAGCGGTCCACCCACTGGCCGGCTTGGCGTTGGGATCGATGACAGCGGCCTTGGTCGCTCCCGCGGCGACACCTGCGGCTCCGGCCGCGGGTGCGGCCGACCCGGTGATGTTGATCGCCATCACCATGCCGGCTTCCTTGTGGCCAGGCACCGTGCACCACGCCTGGGTACTCGCACTGAAGGGCCCGACGGTGACCGTCTCGCTCCGACCGGGCGCCAGGAGCTTCGTGCCCTTGGTGCCGTTCACTTGGAGGTCGTGGGACATCGTTCCGCCGTTCATCACCGTCAGGATCAGCGTCTGCCCTGGTGCGACCTCGACCGTCGGCGGGTCGACCTTGAATTCGGTGAGCATCACCTCGACCTTCTTGGGTGGGGCCGAGGTCGACGCACCGCTCCTGCCGCCGCTGGGAACGAACAGACCGATCACACCGAGCGTCAACCCGATGAGGGCGATCGCGGCAACGATGGACCAGAGACCGGAATCCACTGCCGGGGAACGTCGCGTTGTGTCACTCATGTGGGACCCTTCCGTCGCCTACTGGTCCCAGCATCTCCGAGTCTTATAGTTGACCACTAGAGGATAAGGACCTTTCGGTCGGGGGCCAGAGCGACCCCGACTCGGCGCCGGTCAGCCGATGGTGGTGTCGAGTTTGAGCACGGTGCCGTAGCTGCGCGCAGTGCCGAGGTCGGGTGCAGCGCCTTGATGGTCCCAGGCGATGCGACCAGCGATGACGACAGCACGGACCGTGTCGTCATTTCGTCGCACGAGACGGCGGAGGCCGTCGAAGCCGACCATCTCCTCCTCGTGGATCTCCTCGACGCTGCCGTCGAGGTGTCGAGGGTCGATGACAACGATGTCGGCACGGTGCCCCGCCCGAATGTGACCGGCATCGATGCGGAGAAAGTCGGCAAGTTCACCTGTGAGCCGATGCACGGCCCGTTCGATGGTCATGAACTCGAGGCCAGCCGCCTGGGCGTCACGCACACGCTTCAGCATCCGCAGGGGGAAGTTGTAGAACGCCATGTTCCGAAGATGAGCTCCGGCGTCGGAGAAACCCATCAACGCTGCGGGGCTCGACATGATCCACTCGAGATGCGCGTCGTTGGCGTTGGCGACCACGGTGTACCAGCGCAGGTCGTTGCCGTGTTCGATCTGGAGATCAAGGAAGGTCTCGATGGCATCGCCCCCTCGCTGTGCGGCGACCTCGGCGAATGTTCTGCCGTCGAGGGTGTGGTCGGGGCAACTCACGATTCGCGCCTCGGCGAGGTCGCGGTGGTACGCCCGCGGGGCGATCTTGTTGGACCATTGCCGGCGGAACCGCTGACGGTAGGCGGGTAGTCCCATCAACGAGCGACGGGCTTCGAGGTCGTCGAGATGCAGCGCCTCGGTGCCGGTGCCCAGTTCCTCGAACACCGGATTCTCGATCCCGTCGGTATAGAGGTCGAACGGGGTCGGCAACGCCTGGAACCGAACGTTCGCGCCGAACCTGGTGTTGTAGAGGTTCGCTGCCGCCGCCAGCAGCCGGTAGGCACCCATTGCGGGCGGGGCGTCCAACATCGTCAACAACGAGGTGCGCAGTTCGCGGCCGTGTCTGGGCCGGCTCATGTCGAGGAGCGGGCCGATACTCCATCGGGTCTGCAAGTTGGGGATGGCTTGGAACACCGCGCCCCGCTTCCGGACGATGTCGGTGAGTTCCCGGTACTCGCTGAATGTCCCGAAGACCGACGGGGTGGGACGGCTCCGGACCCGAGTTCCGCCCATCTTGTCCCACGGCAGCAGGTTGACCGACAAGCCGAGGAGTCCGGCTTCGATGGATTCTTCGACGAGGCATCCCATGTGTCGCATTTCATCGCCGCTGGGAACGACACCCTTGGTGACGCTGCGAACCAAGCCCATGGCGTGCGCCCGCAGCGTCGAATGGCCGGCCATCCCCACCAAGTTGGGGCCGAGCGGCAGCCCCTCAAGGTGCTGGACGTATTCGCCCGGAGTCTTCCAATCGACGATGTCCTGCAGAAGTGGAAGGACCGTCGATCGAGGAATGCCTTCGACCCGGCAGAACATGTCGGCCATGTCCTCGGGATCGCCGGCCACCAGCGAGAGACCGCACGAACCGATCAGCGCCGTCGTGACCCCGTGACGCACTGACTCCGCGAGCGCGGGCGCGACCTCCAACTCTGCGTCGTAGTGCGTATGGATGTCGATGAACCCAGGTGTGACCCAGCAGCCGGCCGCGTCGATGACCTCGACGCCATCTCTCGAGCCCAGATCAGGACCGATCTCGACCACGACGCCGGCTTCCACGAGCACATCGGCCACGACCGACCGAGTGTCCGTACCGTCGAACACGGTCCCACCCCGAATCAGCAACGACATGACCGAATCGTAGCGGCCGATTGCGAACCGGTCCCCTGGAGGACGGGCGGCGTCAGCTACCGCTCGAGGAGCCGGAGTTGGTGATGTTCCAGGGGGTGGCGTCCACGCCGAGCGTCACCGTCGTCGCTCCGGGGACTCCTGGAGCATCATTGATGCCGGGACCCGAGGCGACTCCCCACCAGTTGCATTCGGCGTTGAACGTGTTGGGGGCGGTGGCGCCATTGGTGCCGACGTCGCCGTTCCAGCGGACCCCGATCTCGGGAACATCGGTGAGACAGTCATAACCGCAGTTCGGGTCGTACGGGCCGCCGTTGAAGATGTTGTCGCGGATCGAGACCTGCGGGCCGCCGAACAGCGACACGAGGTGGTGGGTCGACGGGCCGATCAGCGCAGCGTCGCCCTGAGGGTCGATCGTGAACCCGTTGATCGTGACGCTCGAGACACCGCCCGGGAGGGGGTGCGGCTCACCGGGGTTGCGGAAGCCCTTGACGATCGTCTCCGCGGTCCGCGCCGTGGACGAAGTTCCCGCGGCCTTGTTTGCGTTGGCTCCCCATGATGTCCCCCTCCGGCCGGGGCCGACCGACGTTCCGGAATGGTAGCGAAAGCGACTTTCGTGTGAATCGAGAACTGATTGCTGGGTGAAGATCGACTTGGCGCTGGCAATCCGGCCGGGTGGACACCCACCGCGGATGGCGCTCAGCCTTCGAGACTATGCAGAGCGAGGATGGCGAGCGCGGCGAGCGTCCGGTCGAGTTGCATGGTGCCGAGGTGCGATGCCCTCGCGTCGGCGTCGTGGGATCGCCCTCGGGCGGACAGGATCCCGGGGAGGTAGTACGCGTCGTACGGCGCGCCGCCGATGTGCTCGACGTTGAACTCGGCGAGGTTGTTCTGCTCTGCGTGAGCGCCCGCCCGGGTGTGCTGAGACTCGAACTTGGACTGCAGCCGATCGAAATTGCTGCCAGGCGAACCGAGTTCGAACAGTTGAATCGAGGCGCTGTTTCCGTTGGTGAACTGGACGGTCCAACCGCTCTGTTGGTGAGCGGCGACGGCCTCGCCGATCTTGTCCTCGATAGCTGCGATCTGCTCGGCGTTGAGTCCCTGGGCACGGAGGCGTTCAAGCCGGGAAGCGGCCTGCCCTTCGACCAACTCGCCAGGAGGGAGGTGCTCATCGCCGACGCCGGCCTCCCGGAGTCGGCGACGGATCTTGTCTCCGATGAGGCCGCTCGACTCGGGGCCCAGAGCGGCGAGCGGCCCGATGGTCCGCACTTCCAACCCCACATACGCAGAAATCACGCCAGTCGGTACCTCCCCCAACCCACCGACACCTCCGGTGTCGGGTGGAACAGCTCCGAGGTCGCTCGGGCCAGGATGCGCCTTCATCTCGCGGGCCACCTCGACCTGGTTGGCGAACGCCTTCTTCACCTTGTCGAACACTGGTGGACCCCCTGAACCCGCGCGCGCTTCTTCTCCCCTGAATCCTAAGGTCGCCGACGAATGAACCTCAGCAAAATGTCGTCGTCATCGGGTCGCGAACGCGCTATCACCCGTAACCGGGTGGCGTTCTTGTTGGCCCTGCTGATCGTCGGGGTGGTTGCCGGGATCGATCTCCTGGCGGCAGTGATCTTGTGTGCCGGCGTTGTCGCCGCGACGGTGGCTGTGCGCCGTCAGAGGCGACGGTCGTTGTTCCGTTCGATCGGTGCGGCGTTGGTGGTGACGACGTTGGTTGGCGCGTTGGTCGCAGCGGCGGTTGACGCGAACCGAGTCCAGCCAACGGCGTTTGTCGTGCGATCCGCGGACGAACCGGCGCGGCTCGGGGTCCGGCTCGCGGCCCGGAACTCGTTGCAGCTGTTCAGTCCGTCGCCCGGGACGCTCACCACGCTGGGTTTCGCAGCCACCGACTACGACGACACCGGCGCCGGAGTCGATCGGGCAGCTTCAAGTCTGTCGGTCATGGCAGCCACAGGACTCACACTGGGCCGGACGCCGGGCACGCTGATCTCGAGGTCGGCGACCGACTCCGAGGTTCGGGCCCACATGAGCGGGGCTGCGGCGCTCATCACCGTGTCGAACGAGAACGGCGTTGACTTCGACCCGAGGCTGGCCATGGACGTCCTGGGGCACAAGCAGGCGACCGACCGGTTGATCTCGGCCTTGACCAGTGAAATCGGGCGGGGCGGTTGGGACGGTGTCGTGATCGACTTCGAGCAACTTCCAGCCTCAGCGCGGACGACCTTCCCGCGGTTCCTCGGTGCGATTCACCAGGCGTTGGGCGCCCGGCCACTGGTCGTGTCGGTGCCAGTGTTCGCAGCGGACGATCCTGCTGCGACGGCCTATGACCTTGCCGCGATCGCACGGAACGTCGACCGGATCGACCTGATGACGTACGACCAGCACGACCCGACGGGCGACGCCGGCCCGATCGGGGGCTTGCCTTGGGTCAAAGACGTCGTCGCTCGAGCGGTCGCACAGGTCCCCCCATCGAAGCTGATGTTGGGTCTCGCCGGGTATGGCTACCGTTGGCGCTCGCCGGGCAACGCCGATGAACTCACGTTCTCGGACTTCCAGAAGCTGCAAGCCGATCCCACGAACACCACCACTTGGGACCCGGTACAAGCTGAGTGGAAGGTGCACGAACCCGATGGCAGCATCTCGTGGTTCGAGGATGCCCGATCGGCGAAGGTCCGTTCGGACCTCGCTGTTCGTTCAGGTCTCTCGGGGGTTGCTCTCTGGCGGTTGGGCTCCGAGGACCCTGCGACCTGGAGCGCCCTTCCGACCGACCCCAGTCGATTGACCCCGGTCCGCCCCACGAACCGACCCATCGACGACACCAACGCCTCGGGGCTCGTCGCGCTCACCTTCGATGATGGCCCAGACCCGACGTGGACACCGAAGATCCTCGCCGTGCTGGCCCGCAAGCACGTCCCGGCCACGTTCTTCGTGATCGGAGACCGCGCCAAGCAGTACCACGATCTCGTTCAGCAGGAGATCGCTGCGGGCGACGTCGTGGGAAACCACACCTTCAGTCATCCCGACCTCGCGACGGTTTCGCCGTTGCGGGCGAAGCTCGACATCCTCGGTGGCGCTGCGGTGATCGAGGGCGTCACGGGCCACAAGCCACTTCTGTTCCGCTCCCCCTACGGCGAAGGCGACACCCAGACAGCGAACGTCGCGCCACCCGATCAGATCGCCAAGAACCTCGGGTTCCTTCCGATCGGCTGGAACGACGACCCCGAAGACTGGAGCCGGCCCGGGGTATCGACCATCGTCAACCGTTCGATTGCACAGGCCAGCGAGCGAACCGTCATCTTGCTGCACGACTCGGGCGGCGACCGATCCCAGACACTCGCCGCGCTCCCCAGACTGATCGACGCGCTCCGAGCGAAGGGCTACCTGTTCACCACCGTTGACGCTCTCGACGGGTCGATCACCAGTCCATACGTCGCACGGCGAAGCGTCGGCGACCAGGCTCGCGGCATCGGCATCGTCGCCGCCTTCCGGCTCACCCAGGCCCTCGGACGAGTCATCGGTTGGACACTCGTCCTGATCATCATCCTGTCGTTGTTCCGCCTCCTCGTCGGGGTCCCCCTCGCGCTCACCCAATGGCGGCAATCCCGCGGTTCACGCCGGGCGACACCAGGTCCGACGCCACCACTCTCGGTCACTGCTCTGGTCCCGGCCCACAACGAGGAGACCGTGCTCGCCAAGACCCTGGCCTCCCTCGCGACCGTCGACTGGCCTGGCATCGAAGTGATCGTGATCGACGACGGATCGACGGATCGGTCCGCGAAGATCGCCCAGGCACACGGCGCACGCGTCATCCGCCAACTCCAGTCCGGCAAGGCCACGGCCCTCAACGCAGGGATCGCCGAAGCGTCGGGCGACGTCGTGATCGTCCTCGACGCCGACACCGTCCTCGACCCCAGCTTCATCCGGTGGGTCCTTCCCCACTTTGACGACCCTGACGTCGTGGCCGTCGCCGGCAACGTGAAAGTGGGGAACCGGGCGACTCTGCTCAGCCGCCTCCAAGCCCTCGAATACGTCGTCAGCCTCAATCTCGACCGGCGGGCCCAAGCCCAGCTCAACACCATCGCCGTGGTTCCCGGCGCGGCCGGCACCTTCAGGCGTGCCGCCCTGGCAAGTGTCGGCGGGTACCCCCGCGACACCCTGGTCGAAGACACCGACCTCACCATCGCCCTCCTCGAGACCGGAGGACGCATCACC
This sequence comes from Acidimicrobiales bacterium, assembly GCA_038327485.1. Classification (GTDB taxonomy): domain Bacteria; phylum Actinomycetota; class Acidimicrobiia; order Acidimicrobiales; family Microtrichaceae; genus JBBQLA01. The sequence goes on along the minus strand of JBBQLA010000032.1, from coordinate 3,821 downwards.
TACGAGCCCCGTGCCGTCGCGTGGACTGAAGCACCCGAAACCATGAAGGACGTTCTCAAACAGCGGCGCCGCTGGTCCTTTGGCACCGTCCAGGTCGCAGCCAAGCACAGCCACCTGCTCTTCCACCGGGGGGCCGGTCGGCTCGGCATCGTCGGACTGCCCTGGATGATCATCAGCCAGATCCTCCTGCCCGCCGCCGGTCCTCTCGTCGACCTCTACCTCCTCTGGCTGCTCGTCCAAGGCCAGTGGGCCCAAGCCAGCGTGATGGCCGCCCTCTCCATCGGCGCCGACCTCGTCGTTGCCGCCACCGCGATCGCCCTCGATCGCGAGCGATGGAGCCTCCTCGCATGGGCACCCGGCCTCCGCATCATCTGGCGACCACTCCAACTCATCGCCGTCTGCCGGAGCGGCTACCTGTGGCTCATCGGCTCACGCCAAACCTGGCGTCGCGTCGACCGCTACGGAACCGTTGCTCCCACCCAGAGCCCGAATGACCCGGTCACCCTGAGGGAGTCGGAACCGGTCTTCGACTGATCTGTCCCATCGTCACCGTGGCACCAGCGCGATGTTCGCTCCGGTGAGGGTCACGAACTGGACGCCGCTCGCCCTCAGCGAAGGAAGGGCAGCGGCGAGCCCGGCTGCCGTTGCCCGGCGGGGCTGGTTCATGTGCATGATCACCACCGCCCCCGCAGCAGGGCGGGCCAATGCCCGAACCATTTCTGGCGCGTTCAACGTGGCGCCAGCGTCGCCGTTCACCGAGAACGAAACTGGGGTTTCGCCGAGAGCTGCGACGATCTGGGTGGCGACCTCGTCGTAGTACGCAGTGCCCGAACGGAAGAACCGAGGCGGATGCCCCAGGAGCGCAGAGAGGCGCTCGTGGTTCGATTCGACCTCGTCGATCACCGCAGCCACCGACGTGCACCCGGCGATCCCATACGCGGAACGCCCGTTCACCGACAGCGGCCGATGGTGGGACCCATGGTTCTCGATCTCGAACAACGGCTGAGCGATCAACGCTTCCGTGACCGCCGGGTTCGCGTCGATCCACCTCCCGTTCAGGAACAACGTCGCCGGAAGGCCTTCACGAATCAGGAGATCGATCAGCGTCTGATCCACGCCATCGCCGCGGGGGCCACCACATGCGTCGAACGTCAACGCCATGATCGGCAAGCTCGTGTCGAACCTGGTCGCGACACCTGACACGTCGGTCCCCCACTGTGACGGGACGAGACCGTCGAACCGCGCTTCGAGTCCCAGAGCGGGTTCGGGGGCAAGTGCGCTTGTGCCCGTCGAGGAGCCGGCAACCGTCGACGCGGTCGCGATCATCGGTGTCGGCGACCCGTGAGCGGTCGTCGAGGTCGGGGGCGCCTCGACCCGGGAGACGAACCCGGTCCGGGCCGCAGTGGCGACTCTCGAACTGCACCCGGCAAGCATCGAGGCTGCCCCAGCGCCGATCCAACGCATGGCGCCCCGTCGGTCCAGACCCGGCTCCATCGACGCCGACCATAACCCTCCCGGGCCCGGATCAGGCCGTCGCGCTCACACCTGCCCGCCGTCCTGCTCGCCCGTCTCGTAGACATCCGAGGCGCGACCGACGATGAGTGGATCGAGCTCGCCGATTCGTTCGAGACGCTTTCCGGTGTAGGGCATCGTGTGGAGCACGTATCGGATCGCGTTGAGCCGCGCCCGTTTCTTGCAGTCGGACTTGATCACCGTCCACGGTGCCTCCGCAGTATCGGTGCGGAGGAACATCGCCTGCTTCGCCCGGGTGTACTCGTCCCACTTGTCGAGAGAAGCGATATCGATGGGCGAGAGCTTCCACTGCTTCAGCGGATGCAGCTGACGTTCGTCGAACCGACGACGCTGCTCGTCACGGCTGACCGAGAACCAGAACTTGATCAAATGGACACTGCTGGACGTGAGATTCCGTTCGACCTCGGGTGCCTGTCGGAGGAACTCCTCGTACTCATCGTCGGTGCAGAACCCCATCACACGCTCGACGCCGGCCCGGTTGTACCACGAGCGATCGAACAGCACGATCTCACCCCGAGTCGGGAGATGCTGAACGTACCGCTGGAAGTACCACTGACCCTGTTCTGCGTCAGTCGGTTTCTCGAGGGCAACGACCCGCGCGCCACGAGGATTGAGGTGCTCCATGAAACGCTTGATCGTGCCGCCCTTGCCCGCCGCATCTCGCCCTTCGAAGAGGATCACCACGCGCTGGCCCTCCTCCTTGACCCACGCCTGCAGCTTCAGCAGCTCGACCTGCAACTGGTACTTCTCGACCTCGTAGGCCTTGCGCGTCATCAGATTGCGATAGGGGTAGACGCCGCTGCGCCAGTGCTCGATCAGTTCGTCGTCAGAATTCAGCGGGATCGCGCCGTACACCGGTGAGTCCTGGTGCAGCAGCGTCGAACGCACCCATCGGAGTTCATCGGGTGACGTCCCGGCGAGCACCTCGTCGAGCCATTCGGCCACCTCGCGCATCTCATGGCGGTCGGCGTGGGACAGCACGTCGCGGACCACTTGGAGTTTCGAAGCCTGTGCCCCGTCGATGGCGTCCTTCACCACATGACGCTCGATCCCCACCGCCGTCAGATCGGCTGCAATGTCGCCTTCAACGACCGGACGAATATTCGGATCGAGCGGCTTCGACATCCCGCCGACCCTACTGTCGACGGGTTCACGCGACCCCAGCGCTCGGCGGCTGTTTGGCCGCTCGGAGGCGATGCTTCCGCGTGAAATCGCATGAGCGCCCGCCGCGCAGCGGCATGATGGGCACATGAAGACGAGCGAGCATCCCACCCGGTTCGACAGCGTGCTCGACCTCGCCCGCCTGCCGTGGTTCACCGTCGAGGGTGGCAACCGACTGATGCTGGCGGAGGGCGCCGCTGACGAGATCGGGCCGGTCGTCGACTCCCACACCCATCTCGCGATGGGATTCTTCCGCCCGCTGGCGATCGACCTCCACAGCAAGACCCCGACGACCGCTTACTACCTCCCGGTAACCCTGCCGGTCGACCTCGACAGGTACAGCAACCTCAACCTCGACGCCGCGTCCCTGTTCGCCATGAAGGCCGACGTCTCGGTGCTCGCCCTCACCGGCCAGGGCATGCGGACGACGCACACCGCCCCCAACCTCGTGCGCGAGATGGACGCACTCGGGATCGTTCGCTCCGTGGTCCTGCCGTTCGACCTTCCGATCGGGGCCCGCAACGCCGACACCATCCTCGAGGCCACGCGTCGCTACCCGGGGCTGGTCCCGTTCGGGTCGGTCCACCCCCTCGACCGTGACGCCGACCGACGGTTGACCGCCCAGCGTGCCGCCGGGGCGCACGGCATCAAGCTGCATCCCAACGGCCAGTTCATCGCTCCCGACCACCCCCGCACCGTCAACCTGTGCGGGAGATGCGGCGCACACGGGCTGCCAGTGCTCTTCCACTGTGGGCCAGTCGGGATCGAGCCGAAGGCAGCTCGGCGGCGCAGTCAGGTCGAACGGTACGAACGGGCGATCGCCGAGCATCCCGAGACCACGTTCGTGCTCGGACACTCGGGCGCCCTGCAACACGAGACGGCACTCGGGTTCGCCGACCGATACCCCAACACGTACTTCGAGTTGTCCTGCCTTGGGCTGAGCGCCCTCCGCCAGGTCCTCGACGCGGTGCCCGCCGACCGCGTGCTCTACGGGTCCGACTGGCCCTTCTACCACCATGCGCTCTCCCTGGCCCGGGTGCTGATCGCAACAGAAGATGCCTCGCTGCGCGGGGAAGTTCTGCACGACAACGCCTTGCGCCTGTTCGTCCTCGACCTCTTATCGACTC
>JBBQLA010000031.1:0-10727 GCA_038327485.1 Acidimicrobiales bacterium | reverse complement strand
AGGCCTACGCCACGCTCGCCCAGGACCCCCCGTGGTCGCGGCCCGGAGCGTTCCTGCCCGGGCCGGGCGGCATCGCCACCTTCAGCGGGCGCCCCGTTCTCCCGTACCTGTTGTGGGGCGGATCGCTGGGCCAGCCGGACGCCATTCCTGCGGCCTACGTGGTGATCGAAGCCTTGGCCGGCGGACTGCTGGTCCTCGTCGCTGCAGCGTTACTCCACGCACGAGGTCGGGCCGCGTCGGATCGGTTGTCGCTGGTGTTGTTGGCGCTGCCGGGCGCGCTGTTCGCGATCACCTGGCTGGGCCAAGACGTGCTGGCGTTCGGCCTGGGACTGTTGGGCCTGGTGCTCTGGTCCAGGCCGCGACCCCAGCGAGTGGCCGCCCTAGCGCTGCTCACGGCGTCGGTGCTGACCCGCGAGACCATGCTGATCCTGGTCGCCACGATGTTTCTGGAACGGGCAGTACCGAGGGGCCTGCCGCAGCGCCAGCGATTGCGGCAGCGGCTGCGGCTCCGACTGAGTGACCTGTGGCTGGCGGTTCCCGGCGTGATCTACGTCTCCTGGGGAGTGTTCATCAGCGCCAAGCTCGACGCGCCGACGACCACCGCGGTCGATCGCCACCTCGGGCTGCCGTTCGTGGGGCTGTTCAACAGCCTCGCTGGATGGTCGCTGATGGGCGGGTTGATCGTGGTGAGTCAGATCGCGCTGGTGGTGTTCTCGTTGGTGCGGTCGGACTCCCGAGTGTTGCGCTGGCAGGTGGCGGCCTTCGCCCTGACCACGACGCTGGCAGCTGAGCCCGTGTGGCGGGAGTGGGATGGCGGCCTTCGCGTGATACTGCCTCTGACGGCGTTGGCGGTGCTCAACCTGAACCTGACGAATCAGCGACCGAGGCTCGGTCGCTGAAGGCTGAGCGGGCACGCCAGTAGAGTCCGAAGTCGTGTCGGAGCCCCGAACTCGCCGGTTCACCGTGCTGATGCTCGCCGCCTCGCTGATCGGCGCGGCCATCCGGTGGACGCAGATCCAGGTCGTCCGACCCACGTGTCCTCGCATCACGACCACACCACAGTCGGGGTGCTTCCGCATCTGGGGCGACGCGGTATACGGCTACTGGCAAGGCCAGATGATCAGCCACGGCATCTGGTGGAAGGACCCCGTCGCCTACCACCTCGACTCGGTTCGCTCGATCCGCGAAGCCGCCGGCAAGCCGCCCCTCTACCCCGGTGCTCTCGGCGCGCTCGGCTGGTGGGGAGGCGTCGCTCCGCTCGTCCTCACGATCCTGCTCGGCATCGCAATGATCGTCCTCACCTGGTGGATCGCCTCGAAGCGCTGCACCCCGCTCGGCGGTCGATTGGTGACCGGCGCCATGGCGTTGGCCGTCGCCTGGTTCGGTATCGGCGGAGCCACCTCGACCAACCAACAACGCCTCGCCCTCGCCGCGTGCGGTGTGGCCGTGATCGGCCTCATGGGATCGACCGCCCGATCCATCGGCGGCGAACGATGCGGCATCATCGTTGCCGTCATCGCCGCGGTACATCCGCTGCTGTGGATCAACGACGGCATGCTGCAGGTCGAGTCGCTGTACGCCCTGGTGATCGTGTGGATGATCGCCTCGGCGCTGCGCTGGTGGTCCACGCGTTCCACCTGGTCGATGGTCGAGCTGTCCGCCGCGGTCGCCGTCGCCGCGATGCTTCGGGCTGAGGCGCAGTTGTTCGCGGTGGCGTTGATCGTGCCGTTGCTGGTGCGGGCTACCGAGATCGAGTGGCGACGCCGACTGGTACAGCTCGGAGTGGCCATTGCAGTGTGCGCAGTGGCGTGGGCACCGTGGGTGGCGTGGAACCAGACCCGCTTCGAACAGGCCCCCTTCGGAGCGATGACCGTCGGCACCGGAGCGGTGCTCGTGTCGGCTTACTGCGACGAGACCTACTACGGCGACGCCCTGGGCTACTGGGCCGCTCACTGCTTCTCGTGGCCCATCGTCGGCACCATCGGTGCCGGCGAGTCGACGACCCAGGCCGCCGACCGGTTGCTCGGTGTGTCGGGCCTCGCAGCTAAGGCGGTGGCGGCCAGCGATGCCACGGTGACCGGCTCGCAGATCTCGATCGCCGTCGACAAGGCTGTCCTTGATGAGTCCGAGACCGACGCGATCCTTCGCGCCCACGCCGTTGCCTACGCTCGAGCGCACCTTGGCCGACTCCCCGTGGTCATGGCGGCCCGGGTTCTGCGCACGATCGACCTCTACGAACCGCTCGACACGCTGCGCATCAACGATCAGGTCGAAGGGCGCGGTGAGCTGCCCTCACGCATCGGGCTGTACCTGCACTGGCTGCTCATGCCCTGCGCGATCGGTGGCGTCGTGGTGCTGTGGCGCCGCCGCCAGACCGTCGTGCCCTACGTCGCGACGGCTGGAGTCGTGCTCGTGACCACCGCCGTGACGTTCGGGGTGACCCGCTACCGGATCCCCCTCGATCTGTGCGAGGTGCTGTTGGCCGCGGTCGCGCTCGATGCACTGATCGCGCGATTGCGCCCAGGTGTACCGGTCGAGGCTGAACCCGCGGAGCGTGTGCCGCTGGACGTGTCGCTGTGACTGACCTTCCTCGCACCGACAGCGACGCCACACTCGTCGAGGCCACCGACCTGTTGAACATCGAGCTGCCCGATCGCCGGTGGCGTGACGAGTCGCACCTGCAATGGCTGTACGGACCGAACGCCAACCCCTACGGTCCGGGCATCTACGGATTCCGACGGGCGGGGGAGCGGCTCGACGCCCACTATGGGCTGATCCCGCAGTCGTATCGCACGCCCGACGGCCCGATGCCGATGATGTTCTCGCTCAACGCGGTCACTCGGAACGTGGCGCAGCGACTCGGTCACTTCTGGTCGATCGCCGAAGAGGTGTACGCCCGAGCGCTCGACGAGTACGGGGCGCAGGGGATCATCGGGGTGTCCAACGACAATTCGACACCGCCGGTGGTGAAGCGGTTGGGCTGGCGGTTGATGGGCCCGTTGCCGGTGAAGGTCGTGCGGCCGCTCGCGTCGGTGCCAGGTGTGGTCCACCACCTGGCCGACGCCGAGTTCCTGACCTCGCTCGAATTCGAAGCGATGGTCGAGGGCCTTGATCAGCCGGTCGAGTGGGGATGGCGCAATCGGCCGACGCCGGAGTACCTCCAGTGGCGGTTGTCGTCGCCGAACACCGAGCCGTTCCACCTGCACGTCAGCGACGATCTGGTTGCGGTCAGCGTGCCGTCGCATCTGGGCCCGGCGCCCGTGGCCGTGATCGTGAAGTTGATGCCGCGCCGGCCCGTCTCGTCACCGAGAGCGCAGTCATCACCGATCGATGCCATGGGCCTGATCGGGTCGATCTGTCGGCACCATCGTGCGCCGTTCGCGGTGTACGCCGGGTTCAATGACCGGGTTCGCGTGCGCGGAGTGCAGCCGCCACGTCGAGTACAGCCGGCACCGCTCAACCTGATCTACCGCCCGCTGACCGATCGCGCTCACAAGCTGACGTTCCGGCTCGAGACCTTCGAGTTTCTCGACATGGATGCCTACTGAGATGGACGCCTCGTGATGCCCATCACGTTCACTCTCGACGTCGAGGATCATCGCCCCGGCCCCCACGCCGAGCTGCGCTTCCCGATGGTTACCCGCCAGATCATCGAATGGCTCGGCGGACTCGACGCTCGGGGCACGTTCTTCATCGTCGGCGAAGAGGCGCGTCGTCACCCGGACCTCGTCGCTGACATCGCCGCCGGTGGCCACGAGATCGCCCTGCACGGACTGCGGCACGTGCCGTTGGCCGAGATCGATCCTGGCGAGTTGGCAGCGGACCTACGTGCGGGTCGGGAGTTGCTCGAACAGCTCGGACAGGTGGCGGTCACGGGGTTCCGGGCGCCGCAGTTCTCGCTGACTCGAGCGTGCCCAGGAGCACCCGACGCGATCGCTGAGGCCGGCTTCGCCTACTCGTCGAGTGTCTTGCCCAACGCCAGCCCCTTGTTCGGCTTTCCCGGGGCACCGGCAAGTCCGTTCTCGTGGCCCTCCGGCTTGATCGAATTGCCCGTGACGCTGTTGGGGGCGGGCAAGGCTCGGGTGCCGCTGGGCGGGTTGTACTTCCGATCGCTGCCTCTGGGGGTCACGAAGAAGCTGCTGTTGGCGGCCGATCAGACGATGCAGTGGCTGTACCTGCATCCGTATGACTTCGATCCGGGCGAGAAGATGTACGTGGTGCGCGATGCCAACCCGATCTTCAGCCCGTTGCAGTGGCTGAACCGATCGAAGGTCCGCGAGCGGGTCGAGGCGCTCTTCGCCGGGGAGCCCGGTCTGCCATTGGGTGAGCGGGTCCGTGAGTTGGCGGCGTTGCCGGTCTATGCCGGATAGCGGAGCTGTCCGCTTCGCCAGTCGGCGATATCGCGTGGGTTCGATGGTGCTGTGGAGCGTTGATTCAGTGGTTCGTCTGGCCGGGGTTGTCGGATCTGAGCGCGCCCGGACGCGCCGCTCTTGATCTCGTGGTCGCTGCTGGCTCGGGGTGGGTGAGGCCGCCAACGCAGAGATCGATCGCCGCCGCCGTTCCTGACGCGTCCGCTGGCCCAACCCGTCGGTCGGGTGACGAGCCAGTTCGTCACTTGGTGTCGCTGGTCGGCTCGGCACATGCCTGGACCATGGCATCGAGGTAGCTCTGCGTCGCACGCCGCTGAACGATTCTTGCCACAGGCGAGCCGAGTCGAGCGACGAGGGTATCGGGGCGCCACGTGGCGGCTACTTCGAACTGGACGCTGCAGCCCTCCTTCGACGTCACGGTGAAGCGCTCCTCGCCGCATTCGGGATGGTCGGGGAGTGTGGCGTAGGTGAACCCGAACGAGGCGTCGGTGTCGACGATGGAAATGATCCGGCAGGCGGCCAGAATCCACAGGCCGAGCTGTCTCGTCACCAGCGCCACCGTGTTGCCGACCGCAAGGTCGATGTCGGCGGGGTTCGGCTCGACGCCCGCCCCGATGTGCGCCTGCCACTGCACCAAGGCGCTCCGAGCATGCTCGAACGTTGCGGAATCGGTTCCGAGGTCGGCAACGTCGTGCGACACGTGGAATCCAGTGAGGCTGCCGACGGGTCGCTCGAACGACGGCTCCATCGCGGCTCGCTCGAGTCGATAGCGCTCGACGAGCCTCTCGTCGGGACGGATGAGCCTGATCATTCGATGAAGCTATCGAGATGGCCGAGTTCGGGCGATCAGCGAGGCATCACGCTTCTCACTCCTCTCGCAAGTCTGCCAATCTGACTGACCTGTCGAACAGATCAGGGTCGGCCAAGGCTTCGGTGCGAATGAAGCCTGACGGAGCCCAGCGAACTGTGGGGCTCAGCGGGTTGATGAGTTGATCACCGTCGATGCCCAACGCCACGTATGCGGAACGACATAGCTGACGAAGGTGCGCCCGCTGCGCAGGGTTGTGACCCGGGATCCGCACCAGAAGCGGAGCAAGTTGACTGCCCAGGCGCTGTTCCTCTGGATCCGCAATGGGATGGTCGGGCATGGCCGTGGCTTGGTCTGTGGCGTAGCCGGCTCAGGTTTGATGGGGGTCTTCGGGGCTGGCGCCACGGTTGTTGTGGTCGTCGGCGCAGTGGTGGTGGTTGGGATCGGGTTGGCCCACGTGAGGACCACGCTGCCATCTCCGGAGTTGAGGCCGTTCTCCGACAGGACCGACGTCGCTGATGGTTCGGCGTAGTTCGCGCCGCCGCCGCCGCCGCCGCCGCCGTCCCAACATCCGCTGGAGCCGCCGCCGCCACCGTAGAAGCCGCCGCCCCCCGCCGCTCCGATCTCGCAGTTCGTAGATCCGTCGCCCCCGATTCCGAGCGTGCCGGGGTTCCCTCCACCATCGACGACTGCCCCTCCGGCGCCGCCAGCTGATGTCGTACCGGCGCCGCCTCCCGCGCCGCGGTCTCCACCAAATGGGCCGCCGGAGTCAGGAAAGGCATCGGTGCCGTTCGTGCCCCCACCGTCGCCGCCGGTTCCGCCCTGAGAACCGGGTCCGCTTCGACCACCACCACCGCCGCCGCCCGCCACCACGACACGATCAGCCAGCGAGGTACCGCCCTGGCGGACATCGGAAGCGCCGCCGCCGCCGCCGGCGATGTATCCGGCCATGGATGATCCGCCGCCGTTGAAACCGCCGACCTCAGCGATCGCCGCGCCGCCGACTCTGATGTTGAGATTCTCCCCCGCTGTGACGGCAATCGTCGCCGTCTCGCGTCCTCCCTGGCCGCCGATGCTGGTCCAGCCGTTGACCGTTCCCCCCGCGCCAGCGCCGCCTGTGGCCACGATGGTCAGGCTCGTCACCCCGTCCGGAACGACGAACGTCGAGCTTCCGGGCGTCGAAAACGTCTGTGAAGACGTCGTCGCACCAGCCGGCGGCGTGCCGATCAGCACGAAGCCGGTAACGGGAAGGGTGGACACGGCGACGGCCGCAAGCACCCGTCGTGAGAGAGTGGATCTTGACATGGTGACGACTCTTTCGACTTCTCTGACCGGACGAAGTCCTATCGGCAGTCATTCGTCGGACATGAGAACCCGGTCTGTGGAATCACCCGAGGCTCGCACTGCTCGGCGACAGCGATCACACCCGACCGGGTGGTCCGTCCTGCCCATCACTCTCGAGGGAGTCAAGTCGAGACCGCATTTCGTCGCCCTCGGCCCGAAGCAACGCCACTTCCTCGGCGAGGGTGCGCGAGCGCTCCTCGAGTCGTGACAGCTCCCAGCTGTAGTGCATGGCCAGCAGGATCAGCAGGCCGATCGCCGACAGCATGATCACCGTCGGCTGGTAGTAGACCCCGACCTTGCGTGCCGCCCAGTCGACGAAGCCTGGGAACACCGCCAACGGCACGAGCGCCACGCCGACCGCTACCCACAGCAGCCCGTACTTGCTGCGCAGGTTGCGTCGCCGAACCAGCATGAGGATCAGCGCGATGGCGATCAGCAGCACGACTGCCAACACGACCCACAACAAGTGCGCAGTCGACGTCATGACTCCACCTCGTTCGCTACCGGCTCCGACGCCGCAGCATCGCCCGCGTCGGGTCGTCGCAGCGCGCCCTTCGAGATCACCATGACCACCAGCACCCGACAGAAGTGATAGGCCAGCCGCAATCCACGGGTCGACGCTGCACCGGTCTCCCGCTCTGACATCTGCACCGCAACTTCGCGCACGTCGAACCCTGCCCCATGGGCCAGGATCAGCGCCTCGACCGACTCCATGTACTCCACGGGGTAGTGCGTGCCGAAGAACTGCAGCATCGGTACCGAGAAACCTCGGAAGCCCGACGTGGTGTCGGTGAACTTCTCGCCGGTCAGGATCCGCACCAACCACCGCAGCAGCCCCATGGCTCCGGATCGTGTCGAACCCACTTGGTAGCCGCCCTCGACGGCGCGGAATCGGCTGCCGATGGCCAGATCGGCGCCGGCGTCGAGCGCCCCTTCCAACGCAGCGATGCTCGTGGCGTCGTGCTGGCCGTCGCCGTCGAACTGCACAGCGCGCGAGTAGCCGGACCGAATTGCGTAGCGGAATCCCGTGCGCAGGGCTCCGCCCAGTCCGAGGTTGTACGGCAGGGTGATCACCACCACGCCGGCCGCCTTGGCCACCGCTGCGGTCGAGTCGGACGAACCGTCGTTGACCACCACGATGTCGAGATCAGGCCGGGTGGTGCGTAGATCGGCGATGGTCGACGGCAACGCCTCGGCCTCGTTGTAGGCCGGGATGATCACCAACGTGTCGGCGGTGCGGCCGGACGAGGTGGGGGATCCGCTGGTCATCGAGCCTTCGCTTTCAATCGGAGGAACGGTCGCTCCACCACGTAGTGACTGAATGTTCCCGCAATCAGGGACAGTCCGAGGGTGATGAGCCACATCTTCACGAACGGACCTCGGAAGAACCCGGCGTGGGTCCACTTCTCGGCTTGGCCCAGGAACGCCAGATGCCAGAGGTAGAAGCCGTAGGAAATGCCGCCGCCCCACACCAGCACCTTCGATGACAGGAACCTTCGGATCAATCCGTCACGCTGCGGTCCGAACACTGCTGGCAGCAGATAGAACGCTCCCGCGATGCCGTAGATGAACTGCCGGGCGGGGTACTCCTTCGTGATGGTCAGCGGTGCGTTGAAGATCGAGAACAACGAGCTCACCCGGTTCTCGAAGCCGTGCGGGTTGACCACCACGATGAACAGCGCGAGCGCGATCAACCAGGCGATCCACGGCCTGCGGCCCAGGTATTCGATGGGACGGGGGAGTGGTCGGCCCAGCTGATGCGCTGCGCTGAGCACGGCGAACCCCATGCCGATGGCGAAGAAGTCGAGATGGCTCGGAAACCAGAAGATCGCCGACTGGAGCCAACCCGGATGAGCCCACACCACGCCCACCCGCCACGCCTCGCCCGCCGCATAGAGGCCGGCACACACGATGAGCATGCGCCGCACCTGGGTATCGGTCGGCGAGTCGCGGATCCACCGGCGCATCAACCGGGCGAAGCCCGGGAGCAACAGGTAGAAGCCGAGCTCGACGCCGATCGACCACGATTGCGTGATGCCCTGGAACCCGGTCCTGGAGCGGAACGTGTGCAGCAGCGTGAGGAACAGAAACCACATCCACGCCGATGGATTGCCGTTGGTGAGCAACTTCGAACCGTGCTGATACAACGGAAGGCCGAAGATGATGGCGATGCCGATGAGCGCGAACCAATAGCCCGGCACGATTCGCAGCAGCCGCCGCTTGAGAAAGGTGCGCGTCGATGGTTGTGGATCGCCACGCAGTACCGCCATCACGTACTGCCGGTACAACAGGAACCCCGAGACCATGAAGAACACCGGCAGACCGACGTCGAAGCGGGCGAACACCACTCCGACGATGCTGCGGTACTGCAGGCCGGTCGCATACGACACATGGGTGGTCATGATCATCAACATGCCGAGCGAGCGGTAGGCGTCGAGGTTGGGGAAGCTCGGCCCTCGCTCGCGGACCGGAGCGCTGGCGGCCGAGGTCGAGTCACTCATTCGGCCGGCTCTTCTCGTCGTGGCGATGACCGTGCCGACGATCGTGTCGACGATCGTGTCGACCACCAGCCGGACGCGGCTTCGAATGCCACACCGGCAGCGATCACCAACGCCACCTCGGCCCCGATCCGGAATCGCCACAACCCATAGAACGCCACTGCAACGAGGGTGGTCGCCACCAGCTGCACTGCCAGCGGCCACACCGGTCGACGACGTCGGCGCAGCACGAACATACCGGCGAGGCCGATCGGAGCGATGACCCAGAAGCCGATCGCTGCTGCCCAGCTCACCTTCACGTGGCGACCTTCGCCGACGTTGTAGTAGCTGGCTGCCTGTGACACGCCGTAGACGCCCCAGACTCGTCCGAGCCGGGTGAGTGCCACACGCGGGAAGTCGCCGGCATGGTCCTTGGCGTAGTGCAACGCCGCTGAGCGGTACTGGGTGGACACGTCGCTGTAGTCCTGGTTGTCGTTGATGCGTGATTCGCCCCGCTGGAACGCCGTCCAGTCGTCGACTCCGTCGTGGTTGGAGTCGACGGCCTCGATGCAGCTGAGCACCCACAACCCCGTCGAGTCGCCGTGGTACGCCGGTGGGCAGTAGCTGCCGAGCAACGTCAGCCCGTCGTTGGTCGACAGGGTCGTGAACTGGTCGAAGCGAACCATGTTGGGGATCACCCACGGTGCCACCACCAGCCCACATCCGAGCGACACAGCAGCGAACCACTTGAGCGCGGCGGCTGGCGGACGGAGGTCGCGGCGGCCACGTCGGGTCAGCGCGATCGGGATCAACAACAACGGCGCCAACAAGATCACCTCGGCGCGAGCCAGTGCGGCGAGGCCGACTGCCGCGCCGACCGCGGCCATGGTCTTCACCGTGGGTCGGTCCATTGCCCGGATGGCCGCCCAGATCACCAACGCAACCGTGAGCGCGCCCACTGATTCGCTCATGACCAGTCCATCGTTGATCCACAATCCCGGATACACCGCGGCCAATCCGGCAGCGGCCAATCCGGCCACGTGACGACGTTCGCCTTCGACCAGCGACCGGGCGGCGAATCCGATGGCGATCACGCCCAACGCGCCGACCAACGCCATGGTCAGGCGTTGGGCCAGCACGGCACGATCAGGATCGTCGCCCGGGTCGGTTCCCATGATCCACGACGCCGGCGCCGCAATGATCGACGTGAGCGGAGGATGATCGGCCGACGGCAACGCCCGGTCGGTCACGAACGGATCGCGGAACCCCTCACCCCGAGCGAGGGTGTCGGCCAGACCCGAGTAGTAGATCTGATCGCCTGACAACGCATCGTGACGGGTGATCGTGAGCACGTAGGCGACACGCAGCCCCAGCGCGCTGACGGCGATCAGCAGGAGCAGCGGGATGAACCGGCGGGCGGCCACCGATCAGCCGGCCACCTGGCGCGGGATGATCGGCGCGTCACGGCCGGTCCCGCCTGTTCCACCCGTCGAAGCGCCGGAGCCCGCTGAGCCTTCCTCGTGGTACTCCTCCTCGACGTTCACGTTCCAGATGTCGTGGTGGTCACCATCGGCAATGTTCTGCACGGTCAGCTGCGCCGTGAACATCGAGTGGTCCTGGTTGTTGTACTTGTGCATTCCGTTGCGACCCACCGGCCAGACGTTCGGGGCGTTCTCGGCCAGCCACGTGCGGCCGACCTCGACGTTGCCCTTGTAGAACTGGTCGTAG
>JBBQLA010000030.1:0-10727 GCA_038327485.1 Acidimicrobiales bacterium | reverse complement strand
CCACCTCGACGACAACGACGACGATGCCGGCGCCGGTCGACGTGACCAAGTACACGGCGCTCGTGACGTCGTGCCAAGGCACCGCACTCGGTCAGACCTCGACCAGCGCCAACAACACCGGCATCACCACCGTCGCTCCGTCGACGGTTTCCCCGAACGGGAACCTGCTGGTCAAGATCACACCTGACCCGATGGTCATCCCGACCTCGGCGGGTGGTCAGACGATCCAGTATCTGAGCCAGGTGAAGATCAAGATTCCGGTGCCGACCGGCAGCAGCTTCGTGTCGGCGACACTCACTGGTGGAAGCAACATCGGATCGGGCGCGCCGACTGTCGCGCAGGCGGCCGGAGTGATCACCCTGACCGTGCCGGGCTACCTCACCGCCGGCACCACCGCGGTGCTGCCGACCATCAACCTCACGCTGAAGGCGACCGGCGCGTTGAACACCCAGATCAACACGATCCTGGCCGGCAACAGCTACTCCAATCCGGGCATCACGTTCAACGTGCAGATCGTGCTGTTCGGCATCAACGTACCGACCGCGTGTTTCGTGACGCCGAGCCCGGTGTTCAGCTCGACGACGATCAGCTGATCGTCGCCCTGTGCGATGTCGGCGTGGTCGCAGGTTCGACCGCGCCGGCACTTGTTGTGGTGGCATTGTTGGTCGGCGCCATTCGGGAGATCGAACACTTCATGACGAGCCGCAGATGACGAGTACTGACGAGTTCCGCCTCGAGCTCCGTGACTGGCTGGCTGAGCACCTCACCCCGGAGGTGATCTCGGTCGGAAGCAGGCCGGTAGGTGAGGGCAACCTGGCGGATCTGCTCGTCTGGAACTCGGCGCTGGCCGACGCTCGATGGGCAGCTCCGTCGTGGCCGTCTGCCTACGGCGGCCGTGACGCGACGGTCGACCAACAGGTCGCCTATCTCGAGGAGATGAATCGAGCGAGAGCGCCCGGTCCGGTGAACGTGATCGGGGTGTCCAACATCGCTCCGGCGATCATGAGCTTCGGCACCGACGACCAGCGGGCCACTCATCTCGCGCCCATGCTGCGTGGCGCTCGGATCTGGTCGCAGGGGATGTCGGAACCTGACGCGGGATCGGATCTCGCCGGCCTCCGCACGTCTGCGGTCGCCGACGGTGATCACTTCATCATCAACGGCCAGAAGACCTGGAACTCGCTCGGACATCTGGCCGACTGGTGCCAGCTCTACGTACGCACCGATCCGTCCGCGCCCAAGCACCGAGGCATCAGCTGCTTCCTCGTCGATCTACGCACTCCGGGCATCGAGGCACGGCCGTTGCAGACCATGACAGGCGACCACTCGTTCGCCGAGCTGTTCCTGACCGACGTTCGCATCCCCCGCTCGGCGCTGCTGGGCGAGGTGAATCAAGGGTGGACCGTGGCCATGACCACGCTCAGCTTCGAACGAGCCGGCGTCGCCCGGCTGCACCTCATGTTGGCGACCAAACTCGCTGACCTTGCCGCCGACGAGCGGGTCGCACGAGCGCTGTCGGGCGACCCCCGTCTGCGCCAGCGCTTCGCCTCGGTTCACGCGTCGATCTCGTGCATGCGATGGATGACCCAGCGATCGTTGTCCGACCCGAGCTCGCACGGGGGAGCGGGCGGGAGCCTCTCGAAGCTGTCCTGGTCACGTTGCGACCAGGAGCTCGCCGAGCTCGCTGTCGATGCGCTGGGCATGGACGGTCTGTCGGGTCGGTGGGCCGACAATCTCGTTTCGGCTCGACAGGCGTCGATCGCCGGTGGAACCACCGAGGTCAATCGGAACATCATCGGCGAACACATCCTGGGGCTCCCGCGAGATCGATCCTGAGTGGGTCGTGCGGGTCAGCGGCGTTCGATCAGCGCGTCGAGATCGGCCAGCGTCCGCAGTGTGTCGTTGAGGTGGGTGCAGGTGCTCAGCCCGGTGAGCTCGGTGCGCACCCGTCGACGCAGGTCGGTCAACTGCCAGCCGACGACGCGCGACGCACTGCCCAGCGCAGCAGGGCATTCGAGCCACGGCAGCACGCGGGCCTCGGCCTCGATCTCGGTGATGCGCCGTGTCTCGACATCCACGCGGCCGGTGACGCGGTACTCGTGGACCACCGTCTCGTCGCCCTCGGCATCGACATGGCTGTCTCGAAAATGCGCGTCGAACGGGCTGGTGTCGTCGAGCGTTGCCGGACCGAGATCCAGGCGCCTCCGCCGACGCATGCCGTGCGGTCGCAGGGGAGCCATCTGGTGCCACGCCGAACGATCGCCCGCCACCTCGAGTCGAGGCGCAGTCGGACCGCGGGGCGTCATCAGCACGTTGGTCTGACGGAAGGCGGTGAGCATCACGGCGTCACGACCCCAGCCGGCGCAGATGTCGGCTTGGGCCAGGATGAGTTCGGGATGTTCACGCGCCCCCTCGATCGTGGCGTCGGGATCGAGCAGGGTGGCGGCGTACTGCAGCGCGAATCCTGACACCAGCGTGGCTCCGGGCAGATCGTCGAGCAGCAGGTATCGCAACGACTGCGGGCCGTTCTCGCCGCTTGATGCCTCGGTGACGCGGGCTCGGAATCCGCCGGCCACGCGGGCGCCGATCAGCGCCTCGAGCTCGTGGGATGCCGGGCCGGCGTCGATGGACGTGAGGACCAGGCTTGGTTGCTGCACCGCCGCCAGCAGTCCGACCGACTCGATCACCATCGCCGCGCCGTCTGGCCCCGTGAGCAGATCCCGTGCTCTGGCGTCGATCGTGGCGTGCCCACCCTGCAGCCCATCGTTGCGGTGGGTGTCGATGCTCGACGTGCGACGAATCCACCCCGCCTGGCGACTGGGCGTGGAGGTGACCGGATGGTGTGGCCCGGCCAGTTGCGGCGCGAACCCCATGGCGTGTCAACCGCCCCGTGCGTCGACGAGGGCGGTCCGGCTCACCTTGGTCGCTTCGCTGCGAGGGATCCGGTCGACGAATTCGATGGTCTTCGGCACCTTGTAGGCGGCGAGGCGACCCTTGGCGAACGCGATGATGTCGCTCGCCGCTGGCGGTCCCGCCGGATCGGCCGGCTCGATGAGCGCGTGCACGCGGCGTCCCCACTGTGGATCCGACAGACCGATCACCACGATGTCGGCGATGTCGGGGTGCTCGATGAGCGCGCTCTCGACCTCGGCCGGGTACACGTTGGCGCCGCCGGTGATGATCAGGTCCACCCGTCGATCGGCGATGTGCAGGAAGTCGTCGTCATCGAGCCAGCCGAGGTCACCGGCGGTGCCGAAGCCGTCACTCGTGACCGGCAACGGCTGGGCTCCACCGAGGTAGGTGTACAGCCCACTCGTCGGGGAGCGGAGGTAGATCTCGCCGACCTCGCCTGCGGGCAGATCGTTGCCGTCAGCGTCGAGGATGCGAATCTCGGTCTCGCGATAACCGCGGCCGACGCTGCCAGGATGGTCGAGCCACTCGTCGCCGCGGAGGGCGGCGAGGCCGAGCCCTTCGGTCATCCCGTAGGCCATGTAGAACTTCTCGGCACCGATCAGGCCGAGCCAGCGGTGTACCAGCGACGGCGGCACGACGGCGGCACCCTGCATCACCCACACCAGCGAGCTCAGGTCACGGTCGTCGATCCCGGGCAGATCGGCGATGCGCTGCAGCATCGTCGGGGTGGCGGTGAAGTTGGTGATTCGATGTCGTTCGATGAGGTCGACGACCATCGCCGCGTCGAACTTCTCGAGTACGACCAGTTGGTCCCCGGCGAGCAGGTTGGTGAGGGTGGCGAATCCGTTGGTGTGATACAGCGTCGTCGGTAGCAGCACGAGCTGTGGCCGAGGCACCTCGATCCACGAGTCAGGGAAGGCGGCTCCGCTGGCGGCGAGCCAGGCGCCGGGCACCTCGCGCAGGATCACCTTGGGTGTGCCGGTCGATCCGCTGCTGCAGATTCCGTGGGTGTGCAGCGGGGTCACGTCCGCCAGAGAGTCGCCGCTCAGCTCCGTCGTCGCGGCGAGCCAGTCGCTGTCCTCGGTGCTGATCGACAGCACGGCATCGACCACCGCGAGCAGTCGGTCACGCTCCCAATCGGGGAGATCCCAGCGCACCGGGATCGGCACGGCACCGAGCTTCCAGGTGCCGAAGACGGCAGCGATCATGTCGAGCGAGTTGGGCAGAGCCAACGCGACGTGATCGTCGAATCCGACCCCCCGATCCGCGATAGCCCGGGCGATCTGGTTGGCCCGAGTCTCGAGCTCCGCCCACGAACACGTGGTCTCGGTGCCGTCGAGCGACACCATGACGATGGCGGTCTGGGAACCTCGTTCCGACGCGAAATCACTGAGCCGTCGGCCGTAGGAGATCGGTGGCGCCTCGTCGTCCATTACCCCGCTCGGTTCGGTGACTGACACGGCCGTCAGGCTACCGAGATCAGATCGCGTGGGGCGGGCGACCGGGGCCCTCGGCGTCGTTGCCGAAGAGGTCGCTGTTGAGGCGCGCGTCAGCCATGAGTTTGCGCATCACCGGGCCGAGCTCGGCGGGGTCGCCGCTGTTCTCACCAACGGGACCGCCGTGCCATCCCTCGGCGATCTGGATTCGGTCACCACGGATGTCGAACACCCGGCCGGTCACCTTGCGGGCCTCGTCGCTGCACAACCAGACCACCACCGCCGAGATCCAACGCGGCGCCATGCTCTCCAGCATCTCGTCGGTGACCTTGGACTCGTCCATGACGCCCAGCACCAGGCGGGTCATGGCGGTGGGGGCCAGGCAGTTCACGGTCACCCCGAGACGAGCGAGTTCCAACGCCCACACCGTGGTCAGGGAGGCGATGCCGGCCTTGGCTGCACCGTAGTTCGACTGACCGACGTTGCCGTACAGCCCTGATGGCGAAGCCGTATTGATGATGCGGGCATCGAGGTGTTCCTCGCCCGCCTTGGAGCGCGCCCGCCAGTGGGCGGTGACGTGACGCGTCGGGCAGAAGTGGCCCTTGAGGTGGACGTTGATGACGGCGTCCCAGTCCGCCTCGTCCATGGAGAAGATCATCTTGTCGCGGAGGATTCCGGCGTTGTTGATCAGGATGTCGACTCGGCCCCAGGCATCGACGGCTTGCTGGACCATCTCTCCGGCCGCAGTGAAGTCGGCCACGTTGCTGCCATTGACCAGCACCTCGCCGCCCTGCTCGCGGATCAGTGCCGCCACTTCGTGAGCCGGCCCGTCATCCGCGCCACTGCCGTCTGCCGCAGCGCCCAGATCGTTGACCAGCACCTTGGCCCCGTGCGCCGCGAGCAACAACGCGTGCTCACGCCCGAGTCCTCGCCCGGCACCGGTGATGATGGCGACCTTCCCGTCCACCATCTTGTCGTTCATCATGTCGTTGCTCGTCATGTTCTTGCTCCGTCGCTCTCAGGTCTTCTTGATCAGTTCGATGTCGTAGAGATCCGACCAGTTGGTGCTGGCGATGCGTGCCTTGGTGGCGTCGGACAGCGGCAGCTTGTCGAAGGCGTCCACCGAGTGCGGGTACTTCGAGTCGCCGTGGGGATAATCGGTCGAGAACACCATCCGCTCGTCGCCGAAGGTCTCGACGAACTGAGGCGCGGTCACCTCGTCCGCCTCGACGGCGATCCAGCAGTTGCGTTTGAAGTATTCCGACGGCGGCATGGTCAGCTCGGGTGCCTCGCTCCAGCCGGTCCACTCCCAGTGCTCGTCGAGCCGGTAGAGGAACCACGGCGCCCACGAACAGTTGCCTTCGAGAAGTGCGACCTTGAGGTCGGGGAAGCGCTCGAGCACACCGCCGCCGCACAGCGATGCAGTGACGAACTGGATGCCCAGCGGCTGGCTGAAGGTGTGCCACAGCATCAGCGGGTCGAGGACCTCGAGACCGAAGTCGGGAGTGAGGTAGGTCCGCCCGCCGCCGTGGAAGGCAATGGGCACGCCGAGGCGTTGGATCTCCTCCCACAGTGGGTCGTACGCGGGGTGGTGCCACGGCCGGCGGTTGACCGTGCCGGGTGCGAGGAAGACTGCCTTGAAGCCCAGTTCCTCGACAGCTCGTCGCGCCTCGAGCACGGCGCCAGCGGGGTCGTGCGGGGCTACCATCGCCGCGCCGAACATGCGGTCGGGCGCGTAGTCGCAGAAGTCCTTCAGCCAGTCGTTGTACGCCCGCGCGATCGCCGAGGCGAACGCCGGGGCGAGGCCGTCGGAGCCGATCTGCTGAGCCGAGTCCAGGCCCAAGACGAACAGGCCTCGCGACGGGAACATGACGGCCAGGTCGAGTCCCTCGGCATTCATGGCAACGATCTGCGATTCGGCATCCCAGGCCCGGGCCTCCGAGGCGGCGTAGACGTCGTCGTGCTCCTGGCGCCACCCGACGCGAGGTCCGTCAGTGCTGCGGGCCTTGGCGCTGGGCATGCGCAGCAGGGTGTGGTTCTGCACTCGCACCCGCATGTCGCGGGGCATCTCGGACAAGCCCTTGGGAGCGGCGTGAGCCCACGCGGGGTCGATGTAGCGCTCCCAGAGATCGGGCGGCTCCAGAACGTGGAGGTCGCTGTCGCAGATGACGTGATCGCGTAATCCCATGAGAACCCCCGGTTACCTGACACGCGTGTCAGTTCCGACTCTACGCTGCCCGACGTGACCGCTGCACCGGACCCGACGACCATCCAGATCGGCGACCAGATCGAGCCATTCGTGCGATCCACGGGCCTGGCCAACTGGAACCGCTTCGCCGCTGTGAACGATGAGTTCATCCCGATCCACATGGACGACGCCGAGGCGGTCAAGGTCGGTCAACCCGCGGCGTTCGGGATGGGGAACTTGCGAGTGGCCTACCTGCACAACGCGCTCGAAGCATGGCTCGGTGACGCCGGTGGCATCATCGAGGTGGCCGCGCAGTTCCGTGGCCTCAACTTCGCCGGCGATGTGCTGACAGCGGGCGGATCGGTCACCGGGGTCGAATCGACCGAGGCCGCAACGCTGGTTCGACTGGCCATGTCGGTCGACAACCAGAACGGCGTCGACACCACTCCCACCACGGCGATCGTCATGCTGTGGGGAGCGGGCGGTCCGGTAGTGGCCGCCGAACCCCCGACCGCGGCGCCCTCGGGTGACGCCGCTGCGGGAGTGCACCTCACTCAGCACGAGATCGACCTGATCGGGACGACCACAGGGCCGATCACTGCGCCGCCGGTCGACACCAACGACATCCGAAGGTGGGCGATCGCCACCCACTGGCCGCAGCCACCGCCGGCGCGGTTCGTCGACCGAGCCGCAGCCGAGGACACCGCTTGGGGTGGGTTCGTGGCCCCACGGGAGCTCGATCCGTTCGCCTGGTGCGCGACGCGTCCGTGGGGCGGACCGTGGTTGCGTGGCATGGGCCCCGAAGCTGGGCGACGCATCCTCAACGGCGGTCAGCGCAGCCTCTACTTCGCTCCGATCCGACCCGGCGATGAGATCACCGCGGTGTGCCGCCTCGCTGATGCCGTCGAGAAGCCCATGAAGATGGGGCCGACCACGATCTTCACGACCGAACAACGGTGGACCAACCAGCGCAACGAGCTCGTGCGCATCGGCTTCATGACGTCGCTCTACTACTGACCAACCCACCCGTTTCGTAGTGCCGCCACGTACGCGTCAGTACGCGGTGGCATGACAAAACGGGGTGAAGGAGAACGATGATGAGTGTTGGTGTGATCGGTTTGGGAAATATCGGTGGGGCCATCGCGGCGAACCTGGTGGCGGATGGTCACGATGTGGTGGCCTCTGACGCAGATGCGTCGAAGCAGGTCGAGGGCGCGACCACTGCGACATCGGTCGAAGAGGTGGCGGCGGCATGCGAAGTGACGATCCTGTCGCTGCCGACGCCCGCAATCGTCGACCTGGTGGCAGCGGAATGGGCGGAGGCTGCGTCGCCGGGGTCGATCCTCGTCGACACGTCGACCAACAGTCCGGAGTCGGTCCGTGAGCTCGGCGCTCGGCTCGCGGCTGGTGGACATCTCCTCGTCGAAGCGCCACTGACCGGCGGTGCCGTCGGGGCCGAGCGCCGCATGTTGGTGTTCATGGTCGGCGGCGATGTCGACGCGGTCACGCGGGTGCGACCGGTGCTCGAGCCGCTGGGACGGGCGCTCTTCCATGTGGGCGAGCTGGGACTTGGCAACACCATGAAGCTGCTGAACAGCCTGATCGCCTTCACCACCACCTGGGTGAGCCTCGAAGGCCTGTCCGTGGCGGCCAAGGCCGGCATTGCGGTGCCCGACGCGGTCGAGATCCTCCGAACCGCTGGGGCATCGAACTTCTACATCGACCGCATCGTCGAGACGATCGATCAGCGGGGCAAGCCCACCCAGTTCGCCCTGGCCCTGGCCGCCAAGGATGCCGGCCTCATCGTCGACACCGGGGTGTCGCTCGGTGTGACCATGCCGGTCGGCACCGCCGTCAGCGGAGTCATGCAGGCCGCAGTGAACGCGGGGCTCGGAGATGCAGACTGGAGCGAGTTGGTAGCTCTCGCTGAGCAACAGGCCGGCGTCGAGCTTCGATGGAGCGCTGACTGATCAGTCGGTGCCCAGAACGTCGGCGGCGACCTTGAGCGCCGCGTTGGTCGCCGGCACGCCGGCGTAGATCGACACCTGCATCAGCACCTCGACCAGCTCTCCGCGGCTGATCCCGACGTTGGCGGCGCCGACGAGATGGGCGCGGAGCTCGTCGGTCTGCCCGAGGGCAGCGAGCATGGCGACGGTGATCATCGAACGGTCCCGCACCGCCAGGCCGGGTCGTGACCACAGGTCGCCGAAGGCCGACTGCTGCACGTGGTCGTAGAAGTCGGGGGCCAACTTCGCGGCGGGGAACTGGCCGGCTGGTCCCGTCAGCGTCGAGGGCCACAACCGACCCTGGATCCCCTTGCCGACGGCCCGACGATCGTCGCTGGTGGTCATGTGCGCTCCTCGATCAGGACGGGATTCATCGATCAGCTTGCAAGAGGTTGATGGTCGAGACGCTGCCGCCGCCGACCAGATGTGCCAGTGCCACTCGGGCGTCGTCGACCTGGCGTCCGGTTGCCTCGCCTCGAAGCTGCAGCACCGACTCGTGGATCATGGCGAGGCCGGTGGGGCCGCCGGGATGTCCCCGCGCCAGCAGCCCGCCATCGGTGTTGAAGGGGATGCGGCCACCGGGTCCGGTGGCGCCGTCGGCCACCATGGATTCGGCCCCGCCTTCGGGACAGAAGCCCAGCAGTTCGTAGTACTCGAGTTCCTCGTTGATGAATGCGTCGTGGCAGAACGCCAGGCTGACGTCTTGTGGCCCGACCCCCGCGGCGTCGTAGCACTCCTGTGCGGTGAGTCGGGTCATCGACGACGGCCCGACCACCGGCCCGACGAAGGTGTGGCCGGGGGAGTAGGTCTCTGACTGCAGCGAGGAGGCGATCGGCCGCACGATTCTTCGACCCGGCTGACGGGCCCGAACCAGGTCCTCTCGGGCCACGATGATGCACGCCGCGCCGTCGTCGGGCGGGCAGCACATCATGGTGGTGAGCGGCTCGGCCACCATGCGCGCCGCCAGCACCTCCTGCGCGGTGACCACGTGGTCGGGTCGGCGATGCGCCGTCGGACACGCGGCGCCGTAGTTCCAGTTCTTCGCCGCGATGGTGGCGAACTGCTCGGGGGTGGTGCCGCGCTCGTGCATACGGCGTTGGGCCCACATCGCGAAGTAGGCGGCGGGCAGGATCGGCGCGTCGATCTGGTCGCGCCCGGCACCACGACCGCCACCGGCGACCATGTCGGTGAACTTGTCGAAGCACAGCGCCATGGCCACGTCAGCGCGTCCTGACGACACCGCCCACGCCGCCTCCCGAAACGCCACGAGCCCGGTGGCAGAGGCGTTCTCGATGTGAGTGACCGGCAACCCGGTCAGGCCGAGTTCCTTCATGGCCTTCACGCCCAACATCGACTTCAACTGGATGTACCCGACGAACGCCTCGTCGATGTCGGCCAGCGTCATGTCGGCATCGTGCAGTGCCAGTAGACCGGCGTCTCGGGCCAGCTGGTTGACCGGGGTGTCCTTCAACATCCCGAACCGCACCATGCCGATGCCCGCCACTGCCACCCCGTCGAACTTCAACGCTCGCCTCACGGGGCGACCGGCCGGAATCGGTAGATGACGACCTCGTCGCCCGAGATCTCGGTCCGGAGCGTCTCGAGGTCGATCTCGACCTCCATGCCGATGGCGAAGTCGCTCGGTCCGCCCAACAGGATCGACTGCACGCGCGGTCCCTCGGGCAGATCGACCTGGCCGACGCCGTAGCCCACCGCATCGGCGTCGGACTTCCCGAACATCGGGACGTGGCAGAACGTCCACGTGTAGATGCGTCCGCGGGTCGACAGCTCGACGTCGTCGGTGCCCTCATGCAGACACTTGGCACACACCAGCCGTCGGGGAAAGAAGGTCTCCTGGCAACTCGGACACCGGCTTCCGAGCAGCCGGGGCAGCTCGTTCGGGTCGTCGGGGATCCGGAAGAACCCGGCTTCGATCGGGATGCGGCTCACGTGACCCTGATGCGGTCGGGTTCGACCGTCGCAGCGGCCCAGAGTCGCGCGGGGGTGTCCGGCATCTGCTCTCCTTTCGCCGGACAATTCTGACACGCGTGTCAGGTTGGCGCTTCGCCGAATCGGCGGGCGACGCCCGGACCGCTCGGCCGCAAGCAACGGTCACGCCCGAAGCGGCAGCGTTGTATGACGTCGACGAGCGGAAGTACTGGTCAGACCCCGAGCCAGACCTGG
>JBBQLA010000029.1:0-10748 GCA_038327485.1 Acidimicrobiales bacterium | reverse complement strand
ATCGTTGCTGCCCCGTTGAGGCTCAAGAAGCGGGAGCGGGTGGCGCTCGAGGAGGTGACGCGTTCGTCGTCGTTGCCGTTCCGCCAGGTGCTCCAGGCCCAGGGGTTGTTGCTCGCGGCTGATGGTGTCGCGAACGAGGAGATCGCCCGGCAGTGTGCGACGACACCGAACGCGGTGCGTCGGTGGCGGGCGCGGTTCGCCGAGGCCGGCGTCGATGGTGTCGGGGTGATCGCACCGGGTCGGGGTCGCAGTTCGTGGCTTCCTGATGGCACGGTCGAGGCCGTTGTGCACGACACGTTGCACGCGACGCCCGACGACGGGTCGACGCACTGGACGACCCGGTTGATGGCTGCGCGCCACGGGATCGGCAAGGACACGGTGGCGCGGATCTGGCGGGATCATCAACTCAAGCCGTGGAAGATCGACACGTTCAAGATCTCGACCGACCCGAACTTCGAAGCGAAGCTCGTCGACGTCGTCGGGCTTTACATGAACCCGCCCGAGCGGGCGGTGGTGTTCTCCTTCGATGAGAAGACTCAGTGTCAGGCGTTGGATCGCACCCAACCGTCGCTGCCGATGACCCCAGGCCGGGCGGGGACGATGACGCATGACTACAAACGCAACGGGACCACAGATCTGTTCGCGGCGATGAACGTCGCGACCGGTGAAGTCATCTACGACACCAAGCCACGGCATCGGGCCACCGAGGTGCTGGCGTTCTTCAAGCTCATCGACTTGCACGTGCCGCGCGATCTCGACGTGCACGTCGTGTTGGACAATCTGTCCGCGCACAAAGCTCCCGAGGTTGCCAAATGGCTCGCGCACCCCAAGCGCGCGCGTTGGCATCTGCACTTCACGCCGACGTCGTCGTCGTGGCTGAACCTGGTCGAAGGCTGGTTCAACCTGCTCACCGAACGACGGTTACGCCGCGGCACGTTCTCGAGTGTTGATGTGCTCGTCGAGGGCATCGAGGCCTGGGCTGAACATTGGAACGACGACCCGCAGCCCTTCGTCTGGACCAAGACCGCCAAAGAGCTCATCACCAAAGTCAAGCGAGGCCGAGCCGCGCTGACCACCGTCACCAAATCCGCGACGCACCACTAGGAACCCCGACAAGGCGCAACCGATAGCCGCGGGCCTAGGGGGATCGTGCACGCCTACGACGCGCTCCCACTGCGGGGGACAAACACGTTCGACGCCGCCGGGATACAAGTGGCGCGCAGCTCGGAGCGCAGATTCGCCCCTCGGGCTAGACGAAGACCGTGATCGAGAGACGAACTACCCCAGGGGCTGACCATCGGATCCTCGACCCGATGGTCGTTGCGTCGGGTTAAGCCTGCTGTCATCGCGGGGTGGCTTACCCGATGTTGGCGCCCTTGGTTCAGGCGCCGACGGTTTTCCGAGCGTCTTTCATGAGGAGGACGAGGTGCAGATCGTCGGTCGGGCTGGGTTCCAACTCGGGCACCAGGTGGCGGTAGAAGTTCCGAGCATCGGTCGACTCCGCGTGAATGAGCAGGCCGCGGCATCCGATGGATTCATCGATGCTCAGCAACCGCGAGATCACGTCGCGAAGCAGTCCGGCGCCCAAGCCCTGGCCTTCGTGGGCGATGTCGACGCCGAGGCGCGCGAGTAAGGCGACCGGTTGGGGATACCGACCGGCACCCTTGCGAACGCGTGCCGGTGCGTCATCGATCGCGAGTTGTGCCATGCGCCACGCGTAGTAGGCGACGACGTGATCGTTGCCGACCTCGGTGACCGCGAAGATCTTGGCCGTGCCAGTTGCTTCGGCCTGACGCGCAAAGCGATGGAGCCACTGGGTTTGTTCCACGGATCGGCACTCGAATGTTTCGACGATGTGCTCGGGCCCCAGTGGCGTCGGCTCGCAGTATCGCCGACTCACGCGGTGAAGGGAGTTGGTCGTTCCAAGAGTTTGCGCAGGCCGGGAAGGTCACGAGCTGGTCGACGATTGAGTTCGTCCCATGACCGCTGCGCGTCGGGGGACAACACGAAGCGATCGCGGTCCGCCAGGACGCGAAGTGCCGCGTCGGTCACATGCGTGACGACAAACGTCGTCAGATCCGTGCCCGATTCCTCGACGGCTCGATCGATGATCGAACGCTCCTCAGGGGTCGTTCGGACTTCGAGCCGCTTGCTTCGTGTGCGAGTGGTCGCAGTTGCCATGGGGTCCTCGAATGCTCGAAGTGGCTGTACGGCCATTGTACGTCCAAATGTGAGGTCGTCGACTATCGGGACTAGTCGCTCAGTTGCGGGGCGCTTTGGCGCACTGGTGACATCAAGCCAGTTGCGTATATGCTATCCCCTATGAATGCCTCGAGTTCTGGTCTGTTGCGGGACGCTCGGATCCGGGCGGGCCTCTCTCGCCGCGCGCTGGCGGCCAGAGCAGGAACTCCGACATCGACGGTTTCGCGTATCGAGGACGAGCGGAGCGAACCCACACTGCCGATGCTCGAACGTCTGCTCGAGGCAGCAGGCAGCGAACTGGTCATCGAGGCTCGGCGCCGCGATGATCGCCCGACAATCGCCGAGTTGGCGCTGGTCGTCGACCAAGACGCGACCCGGCTAAAGATCGACTGGACCCGGCTGCGCGGCTTCGCGGACTGGGCTGCAGAGCACCCCGACGAACTTGGCGACGCGATCGACGCGCCGCCGATCCGCACCGGCACCGCGCTCGACGCCATCCTCGCAGCGTTCGCCGAGGAACTGGCCGATCGACAAGGGATCGCTCGTCCGCGATGGACCCGTGCCGTCGGACCACTCGATGAGCCGTGGTCGCCGCCGGCCACGCCGCGTATGCGCGCGGCGGCCAGCATGTCGACGCCGGAACCGTTTCGCCGACGCAACCTCGTTCTGGCAAGTACGGCGTTGTTCCGTCCGGTGAAGTAGTTCGCAATGACGCGCGGGCTGTTCGACAGTCGCCACGAGCTCGAGTCGATCTTCGAAGAGTTGGCGGTTGAGCTCGACGAATCCGGTATCACTGTCGACGTTGTCATGGCTGGCGGTTCATGGATGCTCTGGCACTCGCAACGAGCGTCGACTCGTGATGTCGATTCAGCTCGTCGCTTCGACGCTGACGTGCAAGCTGCCATCAACCGCGTTGGAGCAGGACACGACTTGCAGGAGGGTTGGCTCAACGATGCTGCCTCGCCGTTCTGGCCCTCCGACGCAAATTATGTCGACTGTCAGGTGGTCTTCGAGCGCGCCGCCTTGGTGGTTCGGACGCCGAGTCCGGACGTCATCTTCGTCATGAAGCTCTACCGCGCCGACCCTCAAGATCGAGAAGATCTCATCAGCCTGTGGCAGCTCTGTAGTTTCACCGGACCGGCGGCAGCGGTTGACGCGTTCACGAGTGCCTACCCGCACGCGCCCGACGACGAGTACTTGGCCAACTACATCGCCGGCGTTGCCCGCGACGGCGATCAATTCCCGTCCTCCGGGACCACATTGGTCGCCCTCACCAGCGCGACAGCCGCCGAATCCCGTGCATGGGCGCGCTCGTCCCGCGACCATCGGGCTGGTAGCCCGACGTCTGGCGGCCGTGGGGTGAGCCAGCCAACCCGACGGTTGGGCGGGTACCGGTCTCACGCCGTTGGCGGTTGACACAGTGCGGGCCGGAGAACCAAGCTCCCGCCGGCAGGAAGCACGGCGGGGGACAGGGCATGGCTCAACGAGCGCGGCGCAACCGATGGGTGCTGGGCATCGCCGTCCTCCTTGCGGTCGCAGGGCTCGGCGTGGCGGTGCCCCAACCCGGCCCGGGTGCTGGGAAGCAGAGTGCCTCCCGCCGGCGTGACTCCGGGCACGACGCTGAACGGAAACGGGACGGCGAAGCTGGGCGCGAGCCGGGGGAGAAAGAGGCCGATGACCCGGCGGAGGCGACCCGCTGGTTCCTCCGGACCCGCTCACCCGACCAGCGCAGCCCGATCGATGTCGGCCGTTATGCAGCGGCTGATCTCCACGCCCGTGGCATGCCGCGCTACGCCTCCGCGACCGGCCAGGTGCTCGCTCCGCAGGGTGCGGCGCCGACGGCAGCGGTCGAGCCCGCGCTTTCCGGCTGGACCGCGCTCGGTCCCGGCAACATCGGCGGACGGGTGCGGTCGCTGGTGATCGACCCGATCACCCCCAGCACGATGTACGCCGGCGGTGTCGACGGAGGCGTGTGGAAGACGACCGACTCGGGCGGGTCCTGGCGTCCCACCGCCGACTTCCTGCCCAGCATCGCGGTCGCGTCGCTCGTGATGGACCCCACCGATCACAACGTGCTCTACGCCGGCACCGGCGAGGGCCAGTACAACGGCGACGCAGTGCGGGGAGAGGGCATCCTGCGGACCGCAGATGGCGGGACGACGTGGCAGCGCCTCCCGGCGACCGCGAGCTCGAACTTCTACTACGTGAATGCCGTTGTCGTGAGTCCGAACGATCATCGCCGCGTCTACGCGGGCACGAAGACCGGCATCTGGCGC
Source organism: Acidimicrobiales bacterium (assembly GCA_038327485.1). Lineage (GTDB taxonomy): Bacteria > Actinomycetota > Acidimicrobiia > Acidimicrobiales > Microtrichaceae > JBBQLA01. The sequence continues at coordinate 6,270 of JBBQLA010000029.1, read as the reverse complement.
AGCACCGACTCCGGCACCACATGGTCGAGCGTGTGGGCGGCGACGGACTGTCTCGACGTGCAGGTGACCAACGTGTCCGGCAAAGACCTGGTGTTGGGCTCCTGCGGCAGCTTTCTCGGCGGGTCGGTGGTGCGCACAACCGACGGTGGCGCGGTGACACCGGCATGGACCTCCGTGCTCACCGTCGCGTCGCAGGCGCGCACGTCGCTGGCGTTCGCACCGTCGGGCGCAGGGGTGGTGTACGCGCTGCTGGCGAGTACGGCGGACTCCAGCGCGCTCGCTCTCTACCGCTCCAATGATTCCGGCGCGACGTGGAGTGTCCGCTCCAGCGGAGGCGGCGCGCCGCAGATCGGCGGTCAGGGCTGGTACGACAACACGCTCGCGGTGGACCCCGCCGACAGCAATCGCATCTGGGTCGGGTTCCAGAACACCGCGCGCTCGACCGATGGCGGCGCGACGTGGACGACGCTCGACTACTTCTCCTGTGGTCTGCATCCCGACCAGCACCGCATCGTGTTCCCTCCGAACTACGACGGCGCGACGAACAAGGCGATGTACATCGCCAACGACGGTGGTGTCTTTCGCACCACGAACGCGCGTGGGACACCGAATGACTGCGATGCCACGACCGGTGTCCCCTTCACGTCACTCAACCACGGGCTGGCCGTGACCCAGTTCTACGACGGTGCGGTGTACCCGGACGGGAAGTCGTACTTCGGTGGCGCGCAGGACAACGGCACGAGCCGGGGCACCGATGGTGCCGGTCCCGACGGCTGGTCCCAGATCGTCGGCGCCGACGGCGGCTACGTGGAGGTCGACCCCACCAATACTCAGCGGCTCTACGCCGAGATCCAAGGCCGTTCACTGCTGCGCTCGGAGGATGGGGGGTCGGGATGGACAGGCATCACCAACGGTCTCGCCGGCTCCCATTTCTTCATCAGCCCGTTCGTGACTGATCCGCGTGACGCGCGCACCATGTGGTCCGCTGGCGACCAGGTCTACCGGTCCACCGACGCCGGCGACCATTGGGTCCCGGCCAGCTCATCGCTCAGCGTGAGTGCATTGGCCGTGGCGCCGCACGACTCCAACACCGTGATCGTCGGTTCTGACTTCGGCGCCGTCTACCGGAACAGTCAGGCGCTCCAGGCCGACGGCACGACGACCTGGCAGGCACAGACTCCTGCGTACCTTGGCGGAAACGTCTCGTCGGTCGCCTTCGACCCGTCCAACCAGGCGGTGGTCTACGCGACCGTCTCGCAATTCGGTGCCCAGCACGTCTGGCGAAGCACAGACGGCGGTGCGACGTTCGTGAGCATCGACGGCACCGGGGTCACGGGATTGCCCGACATCCCTGTCAATTCGATCGCCGTTGATCCCGCCGATGGTCGGCGCCTCTACGTCGGCACCGACCTCGGGGTGTTCGTCTCGCTCGACACCGGCGCGACGTGGGCTCACGAGGTCTCGGGCTTCCCGAACGCACTCACCGTGCGCGTGCGCATCCAGGGCGACGCGAGCGGTCGCACGCTGTTCGCCTTCACGCACGGCCGTGGCGCGTGGCGGGTGCCGCTCGGCATGCCCGCCCGCCCGATCAACGACGACTTCGCCTCACTGACCACGTTGTCCGACGCGTCGGGATCGTTGACCTCGACGACCGCAGCCGCGACCCGTCAGGCGGGAGAGCCCACGCATGCCGCCGCGGGTAGCGCGTCGATCTGGTACCGGTGGGTCGCACCGAAGTCCGGGCAGCTGACCGTCGACACGTCGGGCAGCAGCTTCGACACGTTGCTCGGCGCCTACACCGGATCCACGGTCGGCGCGCTCACGCAGCTCGCCGCGAACGACAACGTGGCCGTCGGCGACACATCGAGCCGGATCTCGATCCCCGTCACTGGCGGGACGGCGTACGCGATCGCAGTCGACGGGCGCACCACCGCGACCGGCACCGTCGGCTTGCGCTGGTCTTTTGCGCCCAAGTCGAACGACGCCTTCGCCACGGCCGAGGTCCTGTCCGGGAACTCCGGAACCACGTCCGCTTCGAACACGGACGCGACGCTCGAGCCGTCCGAGCCGCAGCACTGGACCCCCACCACCGGCGGCCATTCGATCTGGTACCGCTTCACCGCGACCGCCGCCGGGACGTTCACCGTGAACACCTCCGGGAGCAACTTCGACACGGTCCTCGCGGTCTACCAGGGGTCGTCACTCTCGAGCCTCACGAAGCTCGGCGCCAACGACGACTTCGACGCGCTGCAGAGCCGGGTCGGGTCGATCCCGGTGGCGGCTGGCACCACCTACGCGATCGCGGTCGACGGGTACGGAGGGAACACCGGCACCGTGAACCTGCAATGGGCGTTCCGGACGGTGGCCACCGCGCTGGAGCCCGCGCCCGGACGGTTGACGCCATGACACGCGCTCGCCGGTTCGTGCTGCTCACGATGGTGCTTGTGCTCGTCGGGTGCGCGGTGATCACGCGCGGGTCGGTGACCTCCGCCGGGGACGACGGCGACGGCTCGAGCTTCCAGCCGGTTCTGAGCGGCGACGGCCGCTTCCTCGTATACACGACCGCGTCGTCGAACCTGACGCCCGGCGACTTCGACGGCACGACCGACGTCGTGATCCGGGACCAGCAGTCGGGACTCGTCGAGCTCGTCAGCGCGGGTGCCAACGGGAACGCGAACGGACCGAGCGACGAACCGGCGGTCAGTGCCGACGGGCGTTACGTCGTCTTCCGCTCGTACGCGTCGAACCTCGTCCCCGCCGACGACAACAACGCGCCCGACGTCTTCCTGCGGGACCGAAACACCGGGACGACGACGCGCGTCAGCGTCGGTCCGGCAGGTGTCGAGGCCGACGACGCGTCGGACACCCCGGCGATCAGCCCGGACGGCGGGACCGTCGCCTTCGCGTCGGCCGCGACCAACCTCGTCTCGGGCGACACGAACGGCAGCTGGGACGTCTTCGTCACCACGCCGGCCGGCGGCGCGCCCACGTTGGTGAGCCGAGCGAGTGGCGGCACGATCGGGAACGGAGACAGCGGGTTCCCGGCCTTGTCATCGGCCGGTGGCGCCGTGGCGTTCCGGTCGAGCGCGACGAACCTGGTGTCGGGGGACACGAATTCCGTCGCCGACATCTTCGTCCGGGACCGGACGGCCGGGACGACCGCCCGGGTCAGTGTCGCCACTTCCGGCACGCAGACCGGCGGCGCGTCGGGCCACCCGTCGATCTCCGCCGACGCCCGTTACGTGGCGTTCGACGCGGTGGCGACGAACCTCGTCTCCGGCGACACGAACGGCGTGAGCGACGTGTTCGTCCGCGACCGGACGGCGGCAACGACGACCGCGGTGAGCCTGACTGCGAGCGGGTCCACCGGCAACGGCGCGAGTCAGGGCAGTGCGATCTCGGACGACGGGCGGTTCGTCGCGTTCTCCTCGCGCGCCAGCAACTTGATCGCCGGTGATACGAACGGCACCCTCGATGCCTTCGTTCGGGACCGGATCAGTGCGGCGACGAGTCGGGTGAGCGTGACCACCATCGGGGGCGAGGGTCAGGGCCCCAGCGGCGGTGCGCCATCCGTCTCGCACGACGGTCGCTACGTCGCGTTCCAGTCCGGCGCGCCGAACCTCGTCGACCGGGATACCAACGGCCAGGACGACGTCTTCACCCGGTTCATCCTGGCGCCGCGCATTGACAGCGTGTCGCCGGCCAGCATCGCTCGCGGGGGCTCGGCGACGCTCGTCGTCACCGGTTCCGGGTTTCTCCCCGGCGCCTCGATCTTCGGGCTCGGCGATGGCGTCACGGTGGGCGCGACCACCCGGGTGAGTGACACGCGGCTCCAGGCGACCGTGACGGTCGCGTCTGCGGCGCCGATCGGGTCCCGCGCGGTCTGGGTCCTGGTGTCAGGGTCCGGAGGTAGCTCGGGCCAGGTCGGCCTCGGCATCTGCGGCTGCTTCTCCATCGGCTGAATCAACACCGCTCGCGGTCTCGACTCTCGTGAAGCGCAGCTTCGTACCGTCACCCAGACGCGAAGTGATTCGTGAAGCCAAGTCGGGCGGGCACTCGATCAATGGTCGATCTCGGAGGGCCGCTGTCGGCTCTCAATGTACTACTATGTAGAACATGAAGACCGCGGGTATACGTGAGCTCAAGCAGAACGCGTCGGAGGTCGTGGCCGCGGTCGCCGCCGGTGATGTGGTGACGATCACTGACCGCGGCCGACCGGTTGCGCGCCTGGTCCCTCTCGTGAGCGGGTCGATCGAAGGCTTGGTTGAGGCCGGCCGCGCCCGAACACCCCGCCACCGGATCAGCGAACTCGGCCTGCCGCCCCGCCCGAAGAAGGGAGCACGTCCCCTGTCCGAGGTGCTCCGCGAGATGCGAGCCGACGAGCGTCCCTAATGGTGTTCTACGTGGATACTTCTGCTGCGGTGAAGTTGGTCATCACCGAAGCGGGGTCCCGAGCGTTGCTTCGGTGGGCGACCGAGCACGAAGACGGGCTTCTTTCGAGCGACCTTCTCCGTACGGAGCTCCTCCGAGCCGTTCGACGGGGCGGACCTGATCAGATGCAACGCGCTCGTCGGGTGCTCGACTCGCTCACCCTCGTCACCGTGTCGACCTCGATGTTCGAACGCGCCGGCGAACTCGACATCGAAGGACTGCGGAGTCTCGACGCATTGCACCTCGCCGTCGCTCTCGATCTCGGCGATGACCTCGAGGGCATCGTCACCTATGACGAGCGACTCGGTGATGCGGCTCGAAGGTTCGGGGTGACAGTTCTCGCGCCGAGCTGACCCAACTCCGGACTGATCTCGATGCCGGGTCGGTACCGTTGACTCGTGCGACCAGACGACAACACAGAGTCGGATTCCAGCGATACGCCAGAGCCGTCGCTCGCGGACAAGATCGAACGAGTGCGCCGCGACGAAGATTTCGTGAGGCGTGCCCGCGAGATCATCGCTCACGACAAGGAACTGCTCGACCCACTCGGGCGCTCATGACGCCCGACGAACGTCCTTGACCGGTCGACCGTCGGGTTCCGCACCCCATTCGTGCCTCGCCGCTCCTGAGCTCACGACGCGCTGGCCTACGCACGCGTATCAAGGGGCGAAGCGGTACTCAGGACGGGCTGACCCGATGAATGATCGGGACGTGCCATTCGAGATCGAGCAGGTGTCGTGCGAGCCCGGTGGCGGTGCGGGCCGCGTGCCGCTTCGCCGTTTCGGCAATCGGTCCGGCCCAACTCTCGTCGACCGTCTCGACGAACAGGGTGTACCAGCGATCGAAGAGCTCGACCCGAAACGGCTCGAGCTCGTGAACGTGCCGATGCGCGTCGAGGATGAAGCCGCCGTAGCCCGGCTCTCGCAAGAGGACCCGACACCAGTAGTCGATGAGCTTCGGGATGTGGACGGGCCAGTCCGTCTCGGCGACCTCACCGAAGACGGGTGCGAGGAGGTCGTCGAACACGATCTCCCGATAGAAACGGACGACCAGGTCATGGATGTGCGCTCGTGAATCGAGATCGCATTTCGCGTGACTCGGGGCAGGGAGCATATTTCTAGTGTATACTAGAAATAATCCCCCAGCGAGGAGCCGACCATGTCGTTGCCCGGAGCGGTCACGAGCCACCACACAGCCTGGATGAACGGATCGGGTTCGGTTCCCCACCCCGTGCGATACGCAGTCGACGGAGATCGGCTGGTCTGTTTTGGCGACGACAGCCTGGCGGATATCGCAGATGGCGCTGCGGTGTCCGTGTCGATCCATGAGATCGCAGGAGGGCACCTCGTCAGTGCGTTCACCAGCGTTCTGCACGAGCTCGCGCCGGAGATGGTCAGCACCAACGCGCTCCTCGAACTCCTCGAGCATGTAGCTCTCGGTCGCACGTTGGAAGAGGTCGAGGCCCACCTCGCCGACGAGCGAGCCCATCGCCGAATCGTCGAGCTCGTCCCATGAGCGCGCCGGGAACTCGAACGCACATGACGGCGCTCCAGGAGCAAGCGCGAGCCCTTGGCGACCCAACCCGCCATCGGATCTTTCGGTTCATCGCCGAGGCAGACCGGCCGGTGGACATCGCCGAGCTCACCAACCACTTCGGACTGAACCACAACGCGATTCGTCAGCATGTCGCCAAGCTGGTGAGTGCCGGTCTGATGACGGAGGACCGCGCCGCGAGCGCGGGTCGGGGGCGACCGCGGCTCGTGTACGAGCCGGATCCGACTGCGGACAGTCGATGGGGGGTCACTGGTCCCTACGAACGGCTCAGCGTGCTGCTGGCGG
>JBBQLA010000028.1:0-10890 GCA_038327485.1 Acidimicrobiales bacterium | reverse complement strand
AATCGAGCGCGGGTGGCCCACACCCGATCCTGATCGGTGGCACCGGCGACTCGACCCAGCACGACCAGGCGCGACACCAGCGCGGCGAGCAGGAGCACCATGGGGAGGTAGATCGGGTTGAGCAGCCGGTAGTCGATCTTGTTCAACGCAGTCGTGGACCGGACGTACCAGATGTACGCGGCGTAGATGCCGACGTGCATGAGCAGCAGGCCCGACACGGTTCCCAGTGCGTCGCGCAGGCCGGAGATGGAACGGAGCCGGCGATCGCGGCCGAATGCATGCCACGCCAGAACCACGACGACGAGTCCGGCGACGAGACCGACCAGTATCCACAGCTTGTTGCCGAGCAGCACGCCGGGCAGCGCGAAGTTGCCGAGGGTGGACACGATGTCGGCGAGGTTCTGGACCGGACCGCGCGCCGAGGAGAAGCGGACCCCGAGCAGGGTGCCGTCGATGGAATGGTTCCTCACCATCCACATCGCCGGGAAGATCACCGACACCGCGCCAAAGAGCGCGGCGAGCTCCAATCGCTTGCGCGCCGGGCGGTTCGACACGAGCAGCCACAGTCCACCCGTGCCGATCAGTACCACGCCGACGTACCGGAACGAGAACGCCACCCACACCCCGATGCCCGCCGCGATGGCCCATCGGTAGGGCTGGTCGTCATCGATTCGACCCAGACGTTCGAAGACGAGGAGCGCGGCGGCGATGAACGCCAGGTCGGTCATGAGCAGGTGGCTCAGCAGCATGGTGTCGGCGCCGACAGCGATCGCGGCGAGCGCGGCGAGGCGAATCCGATCGTCGGACACGATGCGATTCAGCAGGCTGGCCGACAGGACCACCACCGAGATCGCCGCGAATGCGTTGAGTACGCCGGCGGCCTGGGTCGTGCTCAGCCCGGTGATCTTGGACACCCCCGCCATCAGCGTGGGCCAGCCCGGCGGCCACGTGGTCAGTCTCGGTTCGAGGAAGTAGCCCAGGCCGCGGCCCTTCTTGAGTGAATCGGCGATGGCCTGGTAGCCGACCCCGTCGTCACCGATCGACACACCGGAGGTGTTGAGCACGATGGCCATCAGACCGCTGAGGCCGGCCAGGATCGGGACGGCCCGCCGCGAGCTCGGCAACTTCACGAGCTCCTCGACTTCATGAATCGGAGCCGGAGGGCACGACCTTGCCGGCCTCCACGTCGACGGTTTCCTTCTCCGACGCGAACTTCAGCTTCCGCTTCATGATCGGCACTTCGAGCTTGTAGTGGATCGGGATGGTGATGGCGAAGGTGATGGCGACCTTGATCAGGACTGCGGGGATCAGCCCAAATCCATCGAACACCGATCCGAGCACGATGAAGATGAAGGCGTGCCACACGTACAGCGTGTACGACATGCGCCCGAGCCACAGGAACGGCTTGTGCGACAGGAACCGTGACAACCACCAGTCCTTGTAGCGGACGAGGCACAAGATGAGCCCGCCGACCCCGAGCATGGTGGCGGTGAAGCCGAACCGCCACCACCACCAGGTCGCCACCGGGTCGCTGAACGACAGCACGCGTCGGCCGATCTCGTCGCCCGAGAGCGGCCACCACAGGCCGCTCCAGCCAGGCACCTTCTTCGGAAACCCGGTGAACGACGAGACGATCTTGTTGACCGGCGTGAGCGAGCTCACCATCCCGAAGATGGCCAGGCCGCCGGCGAAGGTGCCCATGGTCAGGAACTTGCGGCGATGCTTGACCATGAACGGCTCGGTGAGATGCGCGTTGATGAAGGCCGCCAACACGCCCCACACGAGCCCGTCGGGACGTTGCACCCACAGCAGGTTCGGACCGGCGTGGCTGGTCAAGCGGGCCATGCCGACGAAGACCCCGGTCGCCAGCAACACACCCATCGCCACCCGAACCCGATTGCGTCGCAGCACGAAGATCATCAGTGGCACGATCAGGAAGTAGAACTGCTCCTCCACCGACAATGACCACAGGTGGTAGAGCACGATCGGGTGGGTGCTCGGCGACGGCGTCCCCACCGGGTAGAAGTTGTGGTAGGCGTAGAAGAAGGACGCCGCGATCTCTTTGAGCATCTGAGGCAGAAGCGGTCGACCGTGAAAGCCCCCGCCGAGATCGACGATCACCGCCACGACGAACGCCACGATGAACAGCAGCCAGAGTGTCGGCAGCAATCGCAGTGCCCGCCGTGTGTAGAACTTCCTGACGTTGATGCTGTTGTTCTGGCTGTATTCCTGAATGAGCAGCGATGCGATCAGGAAGCCGCTGATCACGAAGAACAGGTCGACCCAGGCGGCGAATGAGTGGGTGTACTGATCCGATGCATGGGCCATCATCACGGCGATGATTCCGATGCCCCGAAGGCCGTCGAATCCACCGATGAACCCGAGCTTTGGCGCACGCGACACGAACGATTGGCGCCCAGCCCCCGAATCCGACACAGCGGTCATGGTAGGGGGTGTCAGCCGTAAGCTGGAACTTGATGGTCTGTCCTCAGTGCGCCGCGCCGTGCGCTGAGGGGTCGCGATTCTGCGGCTCGTGCGGGCACCCGATGGGGGTGCGATCCGAGGAGCGACGGGTCGTCACCGTGCTGTTCGCCGACCTCGTCGGTTTCACCACGTTGTCGGAAACGCTCGACCCCGAGCAGGTGAAGCGAATCGTCGATCGAGCGTTCGAACGATTGGTCCGGGACGTCTCGTCATTCGGGGGGCGGGTGGACAAGATCATCGGTGACGCCATCGTGGCGCTCTTCGGTGCACCCACCGCCCACGAAGATGATGCCGAGCGAGCGGTGCGAGTCGCGTTGCGCATGCACGAGACCCTGGCCGCCTACGCCGTCGAGGCGCAGGTTGACATCCGCATGCGCATCGGAGTCAACACAGGAGAGGTGTTGGTGGGCGCGTTGCGCGCCGGCGGTGATTACACCGCCATGGGCGACGTGGTGAACATCGCGTCGCGACTGCAGTCGTTTGCCGATCCGGGCACCGTGGTGGTGGGGCCGGCCACTCAGCACGCCACCCGCGACGTGATCGTGTACGAGTCGAAGGGGTCGCTGCTGGCCCGGGGTCGTGAGCAACCGATCGACGTGTACGTCGCGCGCGAAGCCATCCTCCCGCCGGGTTCGCGACCTCGGCGTACGCGGACGCCGCTGATCGGTCGCGACACCGAGCTCGCCGTCCTCGAGAACACCCTGGAGCTCTCGATCCGCAACGGCCGGGCGCAGCAGCTGTTGCTGATGGGCGAGGCCGGGGTGGGCAAGACCCGGCTGGCCAACGAGATCGTGCCCATGGTTCGCCGTCACTGGCCCGACGCGATCGTGCTCGGGGGCCGGTGTGTTCCCTACGGCGAGGTCAACCCGTGGTGGCCCATCGCGGAGGCGTTGCGCAGCGGGCTGTTGATCGAGCCCAACGAGTCGCTCGAGGGCGCTCGGGCCAAGGCCGAAAGCTCGGTGGGTCGCGCGCTCGGTGACCACGACACCACGCGCCCCATCGTCAACGGCGTGTTGCACCTGCTCGGCTACGAGGGTCCGTTGCGCGGCCTCGAGCCGGCGCGGGCGCTGGCCGAGGCGACCGGCTCGCTGATGGTGTTTCTCGAGGCCTCGGTGCGACGACGTCCGATCATCGTGCGGTTGGCGGATCTCCACTGGGCCGATGACGTGGTGTTGGAGTTCATCGACCAACTGACCGAACGGCTCGCCCGGTTCCCCTTCGTCATGGTGGTCACGGCTCGCCGATCATTGTTTCGTCGATGGAGCCCCCGGTCCGGTCGGCACAACTCGATCGTCCTCAATCTCGATCCGCTCGACCGCGAGTCGGCATCGATGCTGCTCGACGTGCTCGTGGACTCCGATGCCCCGGACTCGTTGCGAGCCGAGCTGCTGGATCGAAGCGGTGGCAACCCGTTCTATCTCGAGGAATTGGTCGGGCTGCTGGCGGAGGGCGGCCGCGACGCCAGCGCTGAGTCCGGCGGTGAGGACCACCTTCCCGGTGTGTTGCCCGACACCCTTCGAGGCTTGGTGTCGGCGCGCATCGACGGTTTGACCGCGGCCGAGCAACTCACCATCGAGGACGCCTCGGTGTGGGGCGCGTCAGGGCCGATCGAAGCGATCGAGCGGTTGGCCCAGGCAACCCGCGACGAGTCGTCCATCGCCCATCTGGTGGCCTCGCTCGAGACCAAGGAGATCCTCAACGTCGACGGGGAGCAATGGTCGTTCCGGTCCGATCTCGTTCGTGAGGTGGCCTACTCGCGGCTGACCAAGAGCGATCGACTCGCCCGCCATGTCGGGATCGCCATGTTTCTCGAGGCTGCTCTCGCCGGCCGGTTCCTGGATGACTCCTATGTCGACAAGGTCGCACGACACTTCCTCGAGGCCACTCGTCTGTCGCGAGAGCTCGGACCCATGGAGAAGGTGCCGCCGGACCTGGCTCAGCGGGCGGTGCGCTGGTTGTCCGAGGCGGCCCGTCGGGCTGAGCAGTCGGCGTCGTGGCCGCTGGCGGAGCGCTTGTACGGCCAAGGCCTGGAGCTGTGTGAGGACGGCGACGGCGCCGAGCGCATTGCGCTGCTGTTGGGTCGAGCGCACGCGTTGGGCGAGCAGTGGCGGTTCGGTCCCGCTCGTGACGCCGCCAACGCCGCGCTGCACCTTTCCGACCGCATCTCCGATCTCCCGGCGCGGGCCCAAGCGTTGTTGCGTCTGGGCGAGATCGAGGTGCGCGATGGGTCGTCCGAGGAAGCGCAGCGGCTTCTCGGCCTCGCAGTCGACGCGTTCGACGCCACCGAGGACCGCCACGGGCGAGCCGAGGCGCGACGCCTGTCGGGCATGGCGGCTCTCTTCCGCAACGACAACGTCGCGGCGCAGGAACCGATCGAGGCGTCGTTGGTCGATTTCCGGGCCGTCGGCGATCGTCGAGGCGAAGCGTGGGCACTGCAGAACCTCGCCTGGATCGCCTTCGCTGCCGGCCGTATCAGTGAGGCCCAAACGCGGCTCGACGATTCCGCCGCCGCCTTCACTGAGATCGGCGATACCGGCGGTCTGGCGTGGGCCATGGGGCTGCTGGCGTTCGTCCGTTTCTTCGAAGGCCGATTCATCGAGGCCGGGGAGGTGGCGTCGCGAATCAGGTCGGAGAGCTCACGCCGGGGCGACAAGTGGGGCGAAGCGATGATGTCGATCGTGCTCGGCGGCATCGACCTGTGGGAGGGCCGCACTCTCGAGGCGTTGGCGACCGCTGAGCGCGCCGCGGCGATCTTCGCGACCATCGGTGACACGCCCGGCTCCGAGCAGGCGCTGTCGCTGGCCGGGCGGGCGATGGTCATGTCGGGCCAGGTCGACGAAGGACTCGAGATGCTCGACCGAGCCATCGCGGCCGAGTCGGAGCCATCGGTGCCGGGCAGCACCGATGGCAAGGTGGGTATGGGCATGGTGGCGAAGGCTGCGTCGGTGGTGCACCTCGGCGACCCGACGCTCTGGGCCGAGGTGGAACAACTCCTGTCGGGGAGCACCGAGGTGGACCACGACGGCATCGGCCGCGTGGATCTCGTGATCACGGCGGCGCTGTGGTTGGCGCAACGCGGTGAGTTGACCGAGGCCGCGACGAGCCTCCGGGCCGTGCTCGACACATCGCGCGGGGGGCTGGCACCGTCGAGCGAACGTCGCGGCGGCAACGAGGGGTACTCGTTGGCGGTGCTCGCGCTGGTCGAGGCCGCCAATGGCAACGCGGCAGCGGTGGGCGAGTTGCTCGAGCGACTCGAGGGACTGCCGCGCTCCACCTATCTCGACCGGACGATGGCTGCCGCGGCCGGGGTGCTGGTCGGGTTGAACGCCGTGGCGGTGCGGGCGGAGACGGAGCTGGCCTCGACCGGCGATCAGGTGGCTCGGGCCATCCTGGCGCTCGCGGTGGCCACCGCGTCAGGCCAGCACGAGCTCTCTGACGATCGGTGGGAGCGCCTCGGCGTGGAGCCGGCCGGCTGGCGGGTGCTGTTCACCCTTGCCGCCAAAGCCAACGCCTGAACTCAAACCACCCGTTCTGTCATGCCGCTACGTACGCACGCGTACGCAGCGACACAACAGAACGGGTCGTCGGGGCTACTTGCCGGGCTGGTCGACGATGCGCAGGTAGGGCTTTGGGGCATCCCAGCCGCCGGGGAACAGTTCCTTGGCCTCGTCGTCGGACACTGGCCCGCCGATGATGACCTTGTCGCCGTCCTTCCAGTCGGCCGGCGTGGCGACCTTGTACTTCGAGGTGAGCTGGAGCGAGTCGATCACCCGGATCAGCTCGTCGAAGTTGCGGCCGGTCGAGGCCGGATAGGTCAGCGTCAGCTTGATCTTGTCGTCGGGCCCGACCACGAACACCGAGCGCACGGTCAGGTTGTTCTGAGCGTCAGCGGGGATCATCGAGTACAGGTTGGCGACGGTGCGATCGGGATCGGCGATCAGCGGGAAGTTGAGGGCCGTGCCCTGGGTCTCCTCGATGTCGTCCTTCCACTTGAGGTGGTCCTCGATCGGGTCGACCGACAGGCCGATGACCTTCACGCCGCGCTTGTCGAACTCGGGCTTGAGCTTGGCGACTGCGCCGAGCTCAGTGGTGCAGACCGGGGTGAAGTCCTTGGGGTGTGAGAACAGGACGGCCCAGCTGTCCTTCTTCCATTCGTGGAAGTTGATGGTCCCGTCGGTGGTTTCGGCGGTGAAGTCTGGGGCGGTGTCGCCCAGTAGGACTGACATGTCAGTGATCCCCTTTGAGGTGTGAGTTCTGAATCCCGACCAATCTAGTCGGGATTTCGGGATGCGCAACTTGCGTGACGAACGACACGCTTGCTGTCGCGAGCAAATTGGTTGACGTTGCTCGCACTGCTTGCTACAGTTAGCGCATCAGCAAGCAGCCCATTCGACTCGGACGGCCGAGCGAAGGCCCTTCAAGGAGAAAACCATCATGACCCTCGTCATCGACAAGCTCACCGACGTTCAGGACCAGATCCTGGGAACCATCGCTCTGGTCAAGGAACCAGTCGTCAACGGTGTCGCCACCGTCGTCGGCTTCGTGACCGACCGTGTGTCCGAGATCCCCGCCCTCCCCTTCGGCGAGAAGATCCCCACCCCCGCCGAGCTGGTGAACAACCAGTACAAGTTCGCCAAGTCGATCATCGACACGAACAAGGACATCGCCCTGGCTGTGGCCAAGGCTGCTGCGCCCATCACGGACAAGGTGCTCGACCGCAAGGTCGTGCGTCCCGCCGCCAAGAAGGCTGCCTCCAAGGTCGCTTGATCCGACAAGTCGGCCTGATGGTCGACCGAGGACGTCGCTGAACCGGGCTATCCCCCCTTGTCCGGAGCGGCGCCGCCAACGTCAACCCCCCAGATGTTGTGCGAGCCAATGAGGGCCTTCGGGCCCTCATCGGTGCTTTTCGGCTCCATTGATCAGCCAAGAATAATCAGCCAAGAATGATCAGGCGAAGAAGTTGAGCACCACCTGGTTGGCGGAGAAGTCCGCGTTGGTCGGGCCGAGGATGACGCCCGCGAGCACCTGGAACGCGCTCGCCTGAGCACCCGCCCACGTGTGGCCCGTTCCGTACATCTTCCAGTACTCCACCCGATGCCCAGCAGAGCAGCCGTGGTAGGTGGCGACGTCGACGGTGGGGAAGCGACGAGTGACGGTCGGGGTCGAGTCACACGTCGACCGAGCAGCCGTCGAGGCAACGACGTCGTCGACGTGCAGACCCAACGGCGGCGCGAACACGATGTAGCTGCCGGTCGGAGGGGCGATCGGGTCGTCCTGGCCATGCAGGATCAGCGCGTTCACCCCGGCACTCTGCGGGCACAGTGAAGTGAGGTTGGAGCCCCCGCTCGCGGCCACCCCGGCGAAGAGGGTCGGGAAGGTGCACGACAGGCCGATGGCCATCGCCGCGCCGGCTGAGAATCCCGCGGCGTAGATGCGCGACGAGTCGATGCAGAGGTCGCTGCGCAGGCGAGCGACCAGCGCGTCGACGAACGCCAGATCATCGGAGCCGGCGAGGCCACCGGGAACTGCCCATCGAGGCCCGGGATCGCTCCCCATCGGTGTCGCCACAACGAAGCCCCGCCGGGCGGCCGCTGCGGCGAAACCGCTGTAGTCCTCCCACACGTCGGGCGTCATGACGAACGGATGCAGGCTCAGCACCAATGGCGCTCGGGTGGTGCCGTCGTACCCGACCGGGAGTTGCACGTATGACCAGCGGGGCTCGCCGTTGACCACGAGATCGACGCGGTGGCGGACGGGCGTCAGCGCGATCTTGCCGGTCGGAACACAGCGACCGATGACGTTGCCGGTCGGTGTCGTCGCGGCGCGAACGGTGGCGGCAGGGGTGGTGGCGCAGGCGGCGGTGAGCAGAGCAAGCACACACACCGCGACGAAGGAACGATGATGACGATTCACGAACCCGAGTGAACCACGTTCAGTCGGACGGCGTCGACACCTCAGACGTCGAGTGTCTCGCGATCGATCAGGTCGGAGTTGTCCAGGATGAACTGGCGTCTCTGGGCTACGTCGCTGCCCATGAGCGTGTCGAACATCTTCTCGGCCAGGAACTTCGCCTCGACCGCATCGTCCATGGTCACTCGCCGCAGGATGCGGGTGCCCGGATCGAGACACGTCTCGGCGAGCTCCTCGACGTCCATCTCGCCGAGTCCCTTGAACCGGACCCACTGCAGGTTCTCGGCTTTACGGGTCGTGCCCTTGCACAGCTCATCGGTCAGGCGGCCCTTGTCGTCCTCGCTGAAAGCGTGGTGCACCTCGTCGTTGACCTTCACCGTGTACAGCGGTGGCTGCGCGGCGTAGACCCGGCCGTCCTCGAGCAACGGACGCATGTAGTGGTAGATGAGCGTGAGCAACAGGCAACGGATGTGGCTGCCATCGACATCTGCGTCGCACAGGATGATGATGCGCCCGTAGCGAGCATCCGCCAGGTTGAAGTCGCGGCCCGAGCCCGCACCGATGGCGGTGAACAGGGCCTGGGCCTCGGCATTCTCGATGACCTGTTTGAGGTTGGACTTGCCGGCGTTGACGACCTTGCCTCGCAGCGGCAGGACCGCCATGTACTCCGAGTTGCGTCCGGCTTTCGCGGGGCCCGCGGCGGAATCGCCCTCGACGATCAGTAGCTCGGCGTCGGGGCCGTGGGTGCGACAGTCGGCCAGCTTGTCGGGCATGCCGGTGTTGCCGAAGCTGGCGGCCTTTCGCTTGAGTTCGAGGCTCTGGCGGGTCTGGACGCGGTTGATGATCGCCTGGGTGATCTTCTCGCGAACGTTGGCGACGTGGGTTTTGCGGCCACCGTTCTCGATCCACGACGCCAGGCCGTCCTTGGTGATGTCATAGACGATCGACTGCACCGCTGGTGTGCCCAACTCACCCTTGGTCTGGCCGCGGAACTGCGGCTCGGGCAGTGTGGCCTTGACCACGGCAACCAGACCCTCCTGAACGTCGCCCTTCTCGGCGCGATCCTTGCCCTGCTTGGCCAGACGGGCGAGCTTCTTGTTGTTGGCCAGCAGCACGTCGTTGACCGCCTTGGTCAACGCCCGCTCGAACCCGGTCACGTGGGTGCCGCCCTCGACGGTCGGGATGGTGTTCACGAAACTCACGACGGTGGTCTCGTAGCCCTTGACCCAGCGCAGGGCCACGTCGACCACGCAGGTGCGGGTCACCTCGGTCATCTTGCCTTCGACCGGGACCTTCTCGATGAAGGTGCCGCTGCCCCGGATGCTGATCACCTCGCACATCGGGTCACCGATCGAGAGGTGATCGACGAAGTCGGCGAGTCCTCCCTTGGCCACGAACTCCTCGGGCTCACGACCGTCGCCGCGCTTGTCGCTGAGGCGAACCTTCAGCCCCGGTACCAGGAAACACACCCGCTCGACGTGGTCACGGACCTGCTCGTACTCGATGACCGCACCCGGCTCGAAGATGTCGAAGTCGGGCCAGAACCGCACGCGGGTCCCGGTGCGCTTGGGCGGGATCTTCTTGGTGATCTCGAGGGCCGACGACTTGGAGAACTTGCCGTTGGCGTCGAAGTGGCCGGGGACGCGCTGGGCGAAGCCGAGACGATGGGTCTGGCCGTCACGGTCGACTTCGACGACCAGCTTGGAGGCCAGAGCGTTGACCACCGAGGCACCGACGCCGTGCAACCCGCCCGACGCGCCGTACGCGCCGGAGCCGAACTTTCCCCCGGCGTGCAGCTCAGTGAACACGTACTCGAGCGCGGTGCGCTTGCCGTCCTTCTTGCCCACCGGGATGCCGCGGCCGTTGTCGGCCACCTCGATGGAACGATCGCGGTGCAGGGTGACTTCGATGAGGTTGCAGAACCCCGCCGCAGCCTCGTCGACCGAGTTATCGATGAGCTCCCACACCAGGTGGTGCAGTCCTCCCGATCCGGTGCCGCCGATGTACATACCCGGTCGTTTCCGGACGGCGTCGAGGCCCTCGAGGAGCTGGATCGAATGTTCGTCGTAGGCGTCGCTACGGTTTTCGGGCGGCACTGGCGGTCCTCGATGACAGGGGTCGGCTGGCCTGGATCGTAGAGGTCGTTGCGGGAGGCCCCGCGCCAGATGGTCAGTTGCGCGGGGGAACGGTGCCCTCGACCTGGCCGTCGACCACTTCGACCATCTTGCCCGTGTTGATGTCGACTGTTTCCTTCTCCGACGCGTACTTGAGCTTGCGATTCATCATCGGCCGCTCGATCTTGTAGTGGACCGGGACGCAGATGGCGAAAGTCACGATGAAGCGCAGCACGGTCAGCGGACCAGCGCCGAGCCCGTCCTTGAGTGGCTCGGTGATGATGTAGAGGAAGCCGTGCCAGATGTACAGCGTGTACGACATGCGCCCCAGCCACCGGAACCACTTCACCGACAGGAACTTCGACAGCCACCAGTCGGAATA
>JBBQLA010000027.1:0-11061 GCA_038327485.1 Acidimicrobiales bacterium | reverse complement strand
CGGGCACAAGCGGCCGGCGGCCGGGGCGCCGGTGTGGGGCACCACGGCAGCGGACAGGCTGTACGACTGGTGGGATCACGACGACGCAGACCTGTTCGGTGTCGCGGTGGCGTGCGGGTACACGACCCGCACCCGGATCGGGGTCGTGTGCGTGGACTTGGACCGCAAGCACGGCGTCGATGGTGTCGCGTCTTGGGATGCGTCGCCGATTGTGACCGCGGCGGGCTACACGCTCTGCCCGCCCTCGGGCTTGACCTACGCGGAGTCGACGATCTCGGGTGGTGCGCATCTGTGGTGGGTGTGCGAGGCCGGTGTGCGCCTCATCAACGACCCGACGTTGTTCGGCCCGGGCGTGGATCTCCGAGCGAAACGACAGTACGCGGTGGTCGCTCCGACACCGGGCTATCGGCCGGTGCCCGGCACTGAGGATGCGATCGGGTTGGCGCCGTCGTGGTTGATCGGCACGGCACGCCGGCCGGGTTGGGAGGCGCAGTTCGTCCGCCAGCCCGGAGATCGTGGGCTGTCCGTGCCGCGGGCGCGGGCGTATCTGGCCGCAGTCGTTGCCGGTGAAGCCGAAACGATCCGGTCGGCAACGAAGGGGCAACGGGGCCAGACCCGGGTACGGGCCGTGTTCGAGGTCGGCCGGACCATAGCCGGGTGCCACCCGACCGACACAGAGGTCGCGGTCATCGAGCAGCACCTGGTGGATGTCGCGGTGGCCAACGCACCGGACGAGGCGCGGCTGGCCGCGGCTGATGTCCGCCGTAGTCTTCGCGACGGCCGCGACGCCCGCAAGCCGAAGACCCCAGCAGCCACTTCTACGAGCCGTCGCATCGATCCGGGGCTCGTCGCCCACTGGCGGTCTTATCTTGACCAGCATCCCAACGGGACGACTCGACGAGTCGGCATCGCCCTGATCGACGCCGCCGAATCCGCCAACGCGGGCACGTGGGTGATCGCCGGGTCGGACCTCGCCGCCCGCGCCGGGGTGTCCCGCCCGACCGCGCTGCGGCACCGGGACCGACTGCTCGCCGAAGGCGTGATCGTCTTCGCCACCGGGGCGGGGGCCGCTTGCCGCTATGCGCTCGGTCCTCGCCGCGCGGGAATGCAACACGTAGCTTGCCAGGGGGGGAGTCAAGCTGGTGTCACGCGAACGCGCGGCACAACAGCACCCGCTCTCAGGCAAGCGGGCACGGACGCCACACCTGTCGGCGATGTGCCCGGCGGGTGGCGTCATGACGCTTGGGCGCACGGTGCGCTGGGATCCGGTGGGGCCAAGGTCATTCAGGCGCTCATCGCCTCACCGGCGCCACGGTCGAAGACAAGGCTCGCCGCCGATGCCGGTGTCGGTTACAGCGTCGCGGCTCGGGTCCTGCCGATGTTGTTCAGGGTCGGGGCAGTAGATCATGACGGCACAGGCTGGCGCTACTGCGACCTCACCGTAGCAATGCTCGACGACATCGCCGAACAGTCCGGGACCGTTGGGCGTCTCGCGTCGCGGATCGGTCAAGGGGAACGTCAACGGGCGGCACGCAAACGGCGGCAAGCCCGATGGGCACAAGACGCCCAGCAGCAAACCTCCCGGGACTGACCCTGACACGGCACCGGGACCCGCTCGGGTGGCTTCCGGTTGTCCGTCCGGGGGGTCCTGTCATGGTCACCTCATGATCCGTCTCGCATCACCAGCCCCGCCGCCCGACGCACCGCCGCTCACGCCGCACACAGAACGGGTGTTGGCGATCGAAGCCGTCGGGGGACACGTCGTCGCCGTTGACGCCAGCGGTGCCGTCACCGGGCCGTGCGCGGTAGATCGTCGTGGCGGACCGCCGTCGTGGGAGTTGATCGCCGCCGTGCTGCCCGACCGAGGCCACGATGTGGTGATCGTCGCCGGTCCGTCGATCACCGCGGGGTCAGTCGCTCATTTCGGTTGGCTGCGTGCCCTGCAACCGCAGCGGCTGTTCGTGTGCCGCCGGTCGGTGCATCTGCTGTGGCGGCACCCCGAAATGATCTCGAACGACGACGAACGCCTCACCGCCTACGCCGAGATCGCCGCCGTCCTCGTCGCCGGTGAGACGCCGCCCGATCGTCTTCGCCAGATCGCGGTCGCTGAGATCACCGAACTGGACACCGACCTCGACCGGATCATCTGCCACGGGCCGACGCGATGAACATGCCGACGACCACGACACCGGCCGGGCCGGCGGTTGCCGCTCCGATCGGCGTGCGCCTGTCCTGCCACCATCACCCTGTTTCCCCTGGTGGACCCCTGCGGGGTCCGGCCTCCGCCACCCTGACCACCCAGCCACAACGCCTACTGGATGGTCAGGGTGGCTACGGCCGGAAAGAACAAAACCAGGGAAGGGGTAGTGATTTCACTGGTGGCAGGAACTACCAGAGAAGCGGACTTCAACAGGCTGAGATGTCATGTGACAATCATGTGATAGTTCTGCGCGTCGCGTACGCGACGCGCACAAGGCTCCGCCGAGGCTCGCTGACGCATCGCCCGGCGATCGCCTCGAACCACAACCGCCGACGCTCGCTGACGCGTCGCTGGGCGCAACCGACAGGCGGTGCGCTGTGAGCGCACCGCCAACGTCGGATCCGCGGTCGGAGGATGTGAAGCCGGCGCGTTCGGTTTTGGTGACCGACCGAGATCGGGCGGCTATCCGCTGGTGCGGTGAGATGTACGCGGCACGCCGCGACATGCTGTCATGGGTGCTGGTCGCACCCGGAGCGGACTCGCTCAGTTTGGGCAGGGTAGGTACGATCACCCGACGGTGGGAGACACTCGGCTTCGCCGAAGCGGCCCGGCTGGAACACAGCCAGCCCGACTGGTTGTGGCTCACCGACGCCGGCATGACATTCGCGGGGCTCGACGACGAGGCGGGTCCACCGCCGCTCGTCAATCTCGCCCACACGTACGCCGTCGGGCAGGTACGTGCCCGTGCCGAGCACGCGGGCTGGTGCACTGGCTGGACCTCGGAACGGTCTTTGCTCGCCGACAAGCCCGACAGCCGAGCACACACGCCCGACGGGGTACTCATAGCCAGTGACGGCCCACGGTGGGCACTCGAGCTTGAACGCACCCAGAAATCCGGGCGTCGCCTCGACCGCATCATCGGCGAACTGATCACCCGCGCCGCCGCCTGCGACGCGGTGGCGGTCCCGGAGTTCCCGCCGCTCTGGTGGTGGAACCGGATCCTGTATGTGACAACCACACCCGGCGCTGCCGGAGCCGTACGTCGGGCGGTGGACCGCCTCCCCAACCACCTGCGACACCTCATCGCTGTCCGCGACCTCACGGAGTTCACGCCATGACCGACACCCCGACACCCACCTCGACGCTGCCGTGGCGTCTCATCGCCGCCCGCTACACGGCGGCCGCCGTGCTGGGCGTGTCGCTCGGGTTGGTCCTCCCCGCCGCCGTTGCCGTCCACCTCCGACCGCAGTGTCGAAAGGCGATGGTCGCCATCGGAACTTTGCTCGCGCTCGTACTGATCCTGTGTGGCGGACTCGGGTGGTGGATCGATGGCGTCGCCGGGTTGGTCAGCGGCAACTGGGGCGGGCTCCTCCGGGCGGTGCCGCTCGCCGTCACGGTCGCGGCCGCGGGCGCCGGTGTCGTCGCGTACGTTTGGGAT
The DNA here is from genome assembly GCA_038327485.1 of Acidimicrobiales bacterium. Classification (GTDB taxonomy): domain Bacteria; phylum Actinomycetota; class Acidimicrobiia; order Acidimicrobiales; family Microtrichaceae; genus JBBQLA01. Next base: position 7,423 of record JBBQLA010000027.1, on the reverse strand, counting down.
CACCGCGACTACGGTCACCCGCTCGCCGATGACCGCCGCCACGCCGCAGCCCTCGTTGCGGTCCGCCGCCGGGTTGACCACACGGTCACACCTCAGACCCGGCCGGTGCTTCCTGATCGGTTGGTGCTCGGCCCGGTCCTCGAAGGCAGCCTCCCCGCCGCCACGATCACCCACCGGCGCCTCGACTGGCTGGGCATCCCCGCGGATTGGCTCACCCACCACATCATCCTGTGCGGCGAAACGGGCACCGGAAAAACCGTCACCGCGCTCACGATCGTCCACGCCGCCCTGTCACTCGGATGGCGAGTCATCTACCTCGACGCGAAAGCCGACGAGGAAACCCGACGCCGGTTCGAGGTGGTCGCCACCGCGGCTGGACATCAGGTGACGTCGTTTCCGCCGAACCCGATCGACGGGTGGAGGGGCGGACCTGACGCCCTGTTGGGAAGGTTGATGCGTGGCCAGGAGTGGAGCGACGGCTACTACCAGGCTGTCGCCCGCGACGTGCTGTTCGCTGCGCTCAACGCCCCCGGCGCGGACCCGATCGGGGACTGGCCGGACCTGCTGGCACGATTGGATCGGACGTGGCTGACGACGGCCTGGTGCACCGACGAAGCGCGAGCCCGACACCTTGCCTCCATCCTCACACACGATCTGTCCGGGATGGCGGCCCGGTACTGGGGGACCGCCTCGGCGCTCGGCGCTCACTTGGGTGGCACCTGGTCGTTCGAAGATCCCGGTGTGACCGCGGCGTACGTCGCTTTGGGCACGGCGGGCAACACCGACACCGCGGTGGAGATGGCGGCCTGGGTGGTGGAGGACGTGGTGCATGCGATCACTGAACGACTTCCCGCGGTCGGTGATACCCGCCCGACGTTGGTGGTCGCCGATGAATTCAGCCGTGTGTCTGAGCGCGCCGGGCGTGGCGTCGTCGAAGCGGTCGAAAGGTGTCGCGGCTTTGGGTGCGGCTGGCTGATCGTCGGGCAGGACCTGTCCAGTCTCGGTGACGAAGAAGAGTTGCCGCGCATCCTCGGCGCGGCCGGTACCCGCATCGCGCACCGGCTGTCGTCGCCGCAAGCGTTTTGTGATTTGGCGGGCACGGTGCCCGTCGTTGAGCGCACCGCGCAGACCGACGGGACCGGACACACCGGACTGGGGTCAACCCGTCGCAGCGAACGCTACGTGATCCCGCCTCAGTCCGTCCGCAGGCTCCCTGACCGTGAGGCATGGGTCGCCGCGCACGGCCGCGCCGCCCACGTCGGCATCGTGCCCCCCGCCGCGCTCGCCGACCACCTCGCCAATGAACACCACCAAAGGAGAGACACACCATGATCACTTCACCACCGTGGGCGACCGCACCGACCGGACCGGTGGGCCATCCTGGCGGCGACGGATGGTGGGCCGCCCACCCCTCACGTCTCGCCGCGCTCGCACCCACCGTGCCGCTGGCTGGGCTTTGGGCCGACGGCCGCTACCGACGGGTGCCGCTTCGTTTTGACCGAGCCGATTTCGAACGACTTGACGACGTCGAACCCGACGCCCTATTCATCGGCTGGGGTGTCTGGCTAGCGGAGATCCATGTCACCACCACCACCACCGCCGGCGCGGGATGGGCCGAAAGGGTTCACGCTCATCCCGGCATGGTCCCGGCCCGGATCGGACGGCGCTGGCGCATCCCGCTGCGCTGGCGGCACCGCAGCGCAGTGAAACGATGCCGACGATGGCAGTGGACCGGTCGGCGGTGGCCACCCACGTAGCCGATGCATGCGACTCACGTTCCGCTTGTCAGGTTGCGGGCTGGTCAGCGGGCTGGTCAGCCCCGATGTGGAAACCTTGGTCGGGTGCGACCGGGGTCGGGTCGAGGACCGGGCTGCGGGACTCCGCGGCTTCGTGTTGACGCCGTGCCTCGGATTTCTTGACCCGGCGTTCTTAAGCCCACTCCGGCGCTACCAGGGTCCGGAGCACCGCTCCTGAGTCAGATCAGATACAGGCTGCTCGACACGTTCGGGAGTCTTGTCGCGTCCCAGGCTCGGTACACCCGCGGAGCCCAGCAGGGAAGCAGGTAGGGTGCGGTCGTCCGTTGGTGATCCGCATAAGCGCGGCGGTTCTGGGTACAAGGAGACCTGCTTGCTCTTTGCGGGGACCGAGATGTGACTGCCGATGACGCCGAGTTCAAGAGGACGTTCACTGCTTCCGCGTCCGAAGTCGCGGTTGTCCGTCACGCGTTCGCGGGTTGGCTGGCGGAACACCGGGTCAACGGCATCCGTGCTGAGGACTGGTCGCTGGTCATGTCTGAGCTGGTCGCCAACGCGTGCACGGCGAGCCCTGCTGACAGCACCGTTGACGTGCACGCAACGTTCGCCGACGGGGTGACGCTCATGGTCCGGAACCGGTCAGGGGGCACCGTTCCGAAGGTCGGGCGCGGTGTCACGGGGACGGCGCTCTCGGGACGGGGGCTGCTGATCGTTGAGCATCTCACTGACAGTCTTGTGTTCGACGTGAACGGCGACGACGTGCGTGTCGTCTGCTGGGCGTCGCTCACCCCGCCGGGGTCTGCATCCGCCGCGTCGTGATAGCCGATGTTCAGTCGTGTTGCAGGGTGCCGGGGTCGATGCTGCGGTCGACGATGCCGGCGGCGACGTCGACGAGACGTCGGTTGTTGTTGCGGCTGAACGACCGAAGGTCGTTGAACGCCTGGTCCATGTCAACGTCGAGCCCGTGGGCGACAACGCCTTTGGCTTGTTCGATGACAATGCGACTGCTCAGCGCGTACTGGAGTTGCTCGGTGAGGAGCTGGGATTCTTGGACCGCACGGTGGTGCAGGATGCCGATGGTGGCGACATCGGTGAGCGCCTGCGCGGCGGCGATGTCGTCGGCGGGCATCGGTCCCGGTTCGACCCGGATCAGGTTGAGCGCACCGATCACATCGCCCCGCAACCGCATCGGTAACGCGTGGGCGGAACTGAACCCGGCGGCGAGCGCGGCGGGCGCGAACGTCGGCCACTGGTCGACGGCGTCGCGGAGGTCTGGGCAACTCACGGGAACGCCGGTTCGGTAGGCGTCAGGGCAGGGTCCTTCGTCGTGTTGGAGTTCGAGGAGTTCGAGCAGGCGCATCTCGTGGCTCGACGACGCGGCGAGGTGCATGTGCCCTGAGTCGTCGGCGAGCATCAGTCCGGCGTCGCCGGCGTCGAACAGGTCGACGCAGCGGACGCTCAGCATCGTCAGGAAGTCGACGATGTCGAAGTCGGCGACCAACGTGTCAGCCAGGGTGACAAACGTTTCGGTGAGTAGTGCTTCTCGTTGGGCCATCAGGAGTTCCTCACGGTGCCCGGGATGGGGCGGTTGTCGGACGTTCGAGGATCGGGCGGGTCTAGGTGAGGAAGAGTTGACGGGTGACGATGTCGCGAGCGACCTCGTTGACGGGCTTGTTAGCAGTGTACGCATGGGCACGGATCCGGACGAGAGCCTCGTCTACACCGGTGTCGAGTTGGGCGGACAGCATGCCCGACGCCTGATGTACGACCGCTCGGGGGTCCAGACTGGCTTCCAGCTGGACGGCGAGCAGCCCGGGTTCGGCGTCGGCTTGCAACGCGAGCACTGTGGTGGAAATTACCTCAGCCAACGCGACTGCGTCGCTCACCTGGTCGGTGTGGAGGTCACCGGGACGGTCGAGGTACACGTCCAGCGCGCCGATGTTGCCGCCGCCGTTGAGCAACGGGAACCCGAACACGGCACGGACCCCAGCGTCGACCGCCGGACCCGAAAACGCCGGCCACCGCGGCTGGTCGGGTTCCGCCAGGTCGGGTTCGAGGACCGGATGCTCCGAGCTGTACGCATCGATGCACGGACCTTCCCCCAACGTGAACTGCAAGTCCTCGACCACTGTCATCACCGAGTTCGACACCCCGAGGGTGCCTCGATGCTCCCCGTCGGACATCAGCATGATCCCCGCGCCGGTGACCCCGAGCACCTCAACGCACGTGTCGCACAGCCGCACGCCCACGTCGCCGCCGTTGCGGCGGTCATCGTCAAGGTCTTTGAGCAGCGCCGCCAAACGGTCAGGCGTCATGCTGTTCCCCCGGTTGAGTCGGCGATGGGTCCGCACACAGTAGTCACGCCGCGTTCGTGATCGCCGCCGTCGTCGTGTCCGCCCAGGTCCGCCAGGTTGGCTGTCCGGTCAACGACCGCAGCCGCGACCGCCACCACCGGTCGGCGTTGCCGGCGGGCGAAAACGGAAAGCATCTCGGCGGCGTCGTCCACGGACACATCGAAGTGTCCGGCGATGATCCCGCGGGCTTGTTCGACCACAATGCTGGCGCGGTTGCGTTCTCGCAGCTGATCGCCGAGTCCGACGGTCCGCGCCGCCGCCCCGTTCGTGGGTGCCTGATCGGGGGCGTCGTCGGCGATGAGGTCATCGAGGTCGAGGATGCGAAGCATCCGCCGTGCCATCGAGGTCGGGGACCGCAACACCAGGTCACCACCCGAAGCGCGGCAAGTGTCTCGGGAGGTGACGAACTCGTTGATCGCGCCGCAGTCCAGGAAACTCACAGCACCGATGTCGACGGTCACCCGGTCGGTCGCGCCGGACCCGACCCGGTCGAGTTCCCGACGCAGATCAGGGTTCGTGCCCGGGTCAAGTTCGCCGGTGCAGACGAGAACGGCGTTACGCCAACTCGACGAGAACGCAGCCCCACTGGGCCGGGCATCGAGTCCGCGCCTCTCATCGGGGTCAGGGATCGCATTCGATGTCACGGTGCTCCAGTCGTCCAAAGGATTGGATCGGCCACCAAGGACTGGAGCGACGGAGCCCACTCTAGCTCTCCCGGTCGCTGTTCCTGTCACAGACCGGAGAAAATGATCGGCGCCCACCCGCCTCCGAAGCCTGACACCGCCGAGGGCTACCAGCCGGCCACTGAGGGTAGGTTGGGATTGCGGTCGCTCCGGTCCCTGGCGTCGCGTGCCATGAAGGTACGAACGATCGGAACTGGCTTGACCACGAAAAGGCAGCGGACGCGACGTCCAGCGCCGGGACATGACCCGGTCAAAACTGCGGGCGGATCAGATCAGTCGGCATCCGGACACCCGAAATCGGATTCCGTCGCTCCACCCGAACCAGCAACTGCGAGCGTTCACCCAACGCCGCCGCTCGATCCCCATGACGGGGCACGTCCACCGCAGACAATCGAGCAACTGCTGCTCGGAATCGCCGACAGCGACCAGCTGTCGTTCGCTGCCCTGTACGACCACATGGCACCAGCCGTCTACGGACTGTCGCTCGCCATGCTGCGCGGGCAACAGAAGGCGGAGCAATGCACGGAAGAAGTGTTCGTTCAACTGTGGCGACAAGCGACGACGTTCGATCCAACGGCGGGCACCGCGCGAGCGTGGATCGCCGCGGTCGCGCATCGGCATGCCGTCACCGTCCTCCGAACCGATCAGACAACCCACGGACCCGCACCCTCGAATCGGCGGCACGGAACCGACAATGTGCTCGCAGCCTTGGACGAAACGCAGCGCGCGCCGATCGAACTCGCCTACTTCGACGGCATGACCTGCCCCGGGATCGCCGAGATCACCGGCGTCGCCGAACCCACTGTGCGGGCACGGATTCGGGACGGGCTCACGGCGCTCGGGTCGCACACCAACGACCGCGAGCCCTGGTCCGGCGCACCCCCGGACGTGTTGACCGGCACGCTCGCCGAACAGATTCGAGACGGGTACCAGACCCGCATCGGCATCGAACGAGACAAGGGGCGCCTCGCACAACGGTCCGGCAAGTTGGCCGACCGCCAGGGCAGCGAAACCACGATCCTGTGACCGGATAGACCTGTAGTCCGTTCGCGTGGGCTGCGAAGGGTCAGGGGGATGTTCCGACCGGGCCCGAGCTGCGACCTTCACCAGTTCACGGGCAGTGATCCAGTTCGGGATCGCGGTGCTCGGCGGCTACGAGCACCAGAATGACCGGTACGCCCACCTCTTCGGGAAGGCGAGTGACTGAGGGCTTTATCGGCTGACTTCCGGTCGGTCCGTCGTGAACGCGCTCAGCTGGCGTTGGCGACGCGGCGCGCTTGGTGACGCGGTGCGATGGCGTCGACGCGGAGCGGATGATGGAGCGGTCTTCGTCGTCGAGCTGCGCGACGGTATCGGACCGGAGGCGCAGCTCGTCGGTGGGGTCACGCTCGCTCTCGTCGAACACGAACGAGTCGGTGTTGATCGATGTGACGCCACGGCAGCGAGCAGGCCCGCCCGAATGGGGCACCCACGCTGAAGCCCGAGAACCCCGAGGCAGCGGGATAGGGACCTGTTGTCGCCTGTGCCTCGGACCGACCGACTATGGCTGCACAAGTGCACCTTTGACGGCGCCCACGACCGTGCCCGCCGAGAAATCGAGCACGCTGGCTACAAGCCGAGGCGGGCGGACTCACCCGGTGGTTTTAGACCGCATCGACACTGACATGGAGAACACAACGTGAACACCGCGGACGGCGCACCCGACTCGGCCGCTCGCTCATTATCGGCCAACGCCCGCCCGTTTCAGAAACCGACTCGTCGGGATTTAGAAAACTTCACGGGCATGGAGTTGATGCCGTTGATGAAGTCCGAGCGCATGCGGATCGGTTCGCCGGCGAGAGCGACGTCGGGCAGGCGGGTGATGAACTCGCGGACCATGGCCTTGATCTCGACCCGGGCGAGGTTGGCGCCGAGGCAGAAGTGCTCGCCGCCGCCGCCGAAGGTGAGGTGGTCGTTCGGGTTCCGGGTGATGTCGAGCGTGAACGGGTCGGGGAACACCTCCTCGTCGTAGTTCGCCGATGAGTAGTAGACGACGACCTTGTCGCCCGCCTTGATCGCCTGCCCGCCGAGCTCGGTGTCGACCATCGCCGTACGGCGGAAGTTATGGATCGAGGTGCCCCAGCGCAGGAACTCCTCGACCGCGGAATCCCACAGCTCGGGGTGCTCGCGCAGTTGCTCGATCACCTCGGGGTGCTCGATCAGGGCCTTCACGCTGTGGCTGATCAGGTTGCGGGTGGTCTCGTTGCCGGCGATCACGAGGATCACGAAGAACATGTTGAGCTCTTCGGTCGTCAGCGACTCACCATCGACGTCCGCGGCCAGCAGCACCGACATCAGGTCGTCGCGGGGCTCGGCGCGGCGTTGCTCGGCGAGCTGGTCGCAGTAGCCGTAGATCTGCGCGGCCGCGAGCTCACCCGCCTCGGGGGTGTTCTGCCAGTACGGATCGTCGAAGCCGACCATCGTGTTCGACCACTCGACGACCATCTTGCGATCTTCCTCGGGCACGCCGAGCATGTCGCAGATCACCTGCGCGGGCATCTCCATCGCGATCTCTTCGACGAAGTCGATCTGGCCCTTCTCGCACACCGCATCGACGATCTGCTTGGCCCGCTCGTCGATCTGGTCGTGCAGC
>JBBQLA010000026.1:0-11182 GCA_038327485.1 Acidimicrobiales bacterium | reverse complement strand
TTCCTAAAGGGACGCTGAAGGCCGGCCTGGCCTGCGGGGAGTTCAGACGCTGTCGGGGAGGGTCGGGGTCAGGTCGGCCTCGACGGCCCCGGCGGCCGGCAGGCTGACCAGGAACGACGCTCCGTGCGGCCGGTCCTCGATGGTGATCTCGCCGGCGTGGTTGGTGACGATCTCGTTGACGATGGCCAGCCCGAGACCGGTGCCGGTGTCGGCGCCCTGATGGGTCCTCGCCTGGTCGAGTCGGGTGAACCGGTCGAAGACACGAGCCCGCTCGGCGGCGGGGATGCCCGGGCCGTCGTCGATCACCCGCAGCTCGACCCGACTCTGGCGGGCGGTCAGCGAAACCGAGACGATGAGGGCGCGGTAGCGCTCCGCGTTGTCGAGGAGGTTTCGTAGCACTCGGGTCAGCTGCTGGGGGTTGGCGTGCACCCATCGGCCCGGCGTGGCGGTGTAGTCGATCGGCTGGTGGCCGGTCCGGGCGCGCCACGCCAACTCGGCGCGGATGAGTTCATCGAGGTCAACGTCTCGCCGTGCTCGCGGTGGGGCGGAATCGAGGCGGGCGAGGTAAAGGAGATCGTCGACCAGTCGTTCGACTCGTTCCTGCTCTCCGAGGACGTCGTGAACGAGTCGCGGCCAATCCGTCGCCGCCGGCGCAGTACGGGCGTTCTCGAGGATGATGCGGACCGAGGCCAGCGGGGTTCGAAGTTCGTGGGAGGCGTCGGCGACGAATCGGCGCTGCTGGTCGAGGGAGGTCTCGATGCGGGCGAGCATCGAGTTCATGGTCTCGGCGAGGCGACCGATCTCGTCGTGGCGGCCTGGTTCGGGTACCCGCCGGTGAAGCTGGCCGGCCGAAATCTCGGCCACCTCTGCTCGGATCGCCTCGACGGGTCGGAGGGCCCGGCCGGTGACGACCCAGGTGGTCGCTGCCACCAGAGCCAGGGCGAACGGGCTCACGGCGAACAGGATGCGCCGCAGGGCGTCGACGGCCGCGGCGGCCGGCTGGAGGGAGGTGGCGGCGTACACGCTGAGCGGCCCGGATGGGCTGGTCACCGGGACCGAGACGATCCGAAATTGGATGGTCTCGTCCAGGGCCGAGACCGCTGCGGTCCGGGCCGCCGGTGCGCTGGCTGACCCACTCGCGGCAATCGGTGCTTCGCCCTCGATGTTCGAGGTCGAGGCGACGACGTGTCCGGAGCTGTCAACGACTTGCAGCGCGGCGGTGTCGTCGTTGGGGGCGCTGAGGACGGCGGGGAGCTTCCCGCCGGCGACCAAGCCGGCCACGTCTTGGGCCCGCGACATGGCCGCGTCCTGGCGGCCCTGTTCCAGGGTGCGCTGCAAGTAGCCGGTCATGACCAGCCCGCCCAGCAGGAACGCGGCGCCGACGACAGCGGTCGCGCCGACGGTGGTCCGTAGCCGCACCGACGCACCGCGTCGGCGGCGCCGGTCAGCCACCGTCGGATTCGAGGCGGTAACCCCGACCTCGGATGGTGGTGATAGCCGAGCGGCCGAACGGGAGGTCGATCGTGCGGCGGAGGCTGCTGATGTAGACCTCGACGAGATTGGGGTCGCCGTCATAGGCGAAGTCCCAGACGTGTTCGAGGATCTCGAGTTTCGACGACACCTCCCCAGCGGAGCGCATGAGGTACTCGAGGACCACGAACTCCTTGGCGGTGAGCCCGACGAGTTCGCCGTCGCGTTCGCAGCGGTGCTCGGCAGGGTCGAGGCTCAAATCTCCGCAGGTGAGTACGGCCGGTCGTTCGCGGACCGCTCTGCGCAGGAGCGCCCGGACTCGGGCGGCGAGCACGACCGGCGAGAACGGCTTGCGAATGAAGTCGTCGGCGCCGGTGTCGAGAGCTTCGGCTTCGTCGAACTCGCCGTCCTTGGCGGTCAGGATGACGATCGGGGTCCAGACTCCCTGGGTGCGGAGGTCGGCACAGACCTGGTAGCCGTTGCGGCCGGGCAACATGAGATCCAAGACGATGGCGTCGTAGTTCTCTTCGGTGGCGCGCCACAGGCCATCGTCGCCGTCGTGGGAGACGTCGACGACGAATCCTTCGGCGATCAGGCTCTGCTCCAGTGCCTCGGCTAGGGCGAGGTCGTCCTCGACCACGAGGAGCCTCACGTGACGCGGAGCAGGGCGATGGGAGCCCGTCGGGTCGCCCGCAGGGCGGCGACGGCGGCCGCCGCGACCGAGGCGAGCGCGACGATCACCAGGGCACCCAGGTATCGCCAGGGGACGGTGAGGACATCGGGTGGCGGGTCGAACACGCCGGTCAGGACCTTGACCAGCATGGCCGATAGGGCCCAGCCGCCGATGGCTCCTGCGGCGAGTCCGACGACGGTGATGAGGGCCGCTTCGGCCCACACGAATCCGCCGAGTTGGCGTGTGGTGGCACCGAGCGCGGCGGCGATGGCGAACGTGCGACGCCGTTCGGCCAACCCGAGCCAGAGGACGAGGCCGGTCGACGCGGCAGCCAACACGAGCGCGAAGCCGAGCTCGACGCGGGTGAGGCCGCCGAGGTCGACGGCGGTGAGGCTCGATCCGATCACCTGCTGGGTGGAGCCGATGTCGGTCACCGCCGCAGTGGTGCCAACCTGGTTTCGGACGCGGTTGGCGACGTCAGTCGGGCTCGAACCTGAGGTGGTGATGAGGAAGGAGCCGACCGCGTTCGATCCGGTGGTCCGCGCGATGTAGTCGGCGTTGGCGATCAGGAAGCTGTCATGGGGTGCGGTGGGGAACTCCTTGGCGACTCCGGCGTAGTGGAACGTGACGTCGACGAGTTGTTTGGTCTGGCCGTCCTGGAGGCGGAGCTTGATCGGGTCGCCGAGGCTCAGCTGGTAGTCCTTCACCGTTTCGTCGCTCACCAGCAACGCGTCGGGCTGGGCGGCGAGCCGTCCCATGACCTCGACTGCGGTTCCGCCCTGGAAGTAGCCGTCGACCAATTTGGTGGCGCCGACGACGGTGGTCGGGTTGACACCGAACAGGTCTTGGAGGTCGTTGCCGACGTAGGCGTAGCGGTGTTGGATCGCTTCGACCGACTTCACCCCGGGGATCGTCGCCAGCGCCGCCCCCTGGTCGGGGCCGACGACAACGCCGGGTGATTGGGTGACACGGACATCAGCGCCGTTGGTCAGCGCCGCGTCGACGGCGGCCTGGCGGTGATAGGTGGAGTTGAACACCGCGGTCGAGGTGGCGAAGCTGACCGTCAGCGCGACGAGTACCGCGCCGGTGGCGAGGAGGCGGCGTTGGCGGCCCATGGCGGCGGCGACGGTGTCGGCCAGGCCGCCGGCGACCGGGCGCAACAGCGCTCCCAGCGGGGCGCGGCCCCGGTTGAGGAAGACGTTCGTGAGTCGCCATGTCAGGAGGGCGGCGCCGACCCACAGGAGCGCAGGGCCGGCGAACGCCCAGTAGCTGACCGAGATGGTGGGGACGCCTTCGACGGCCAGGACGAGCTTGTAGCCGTTCTGGCCGGTCAGCCAGAACACGGCCAGCGCGATGGCGATGAGCCAGAAGTCGAGTCCGAGGCGCATCCAGCGGGGGTTGCGGGCCCGGCCGACTGACCGGCGGGCGGAGGCGATGGTGAGGGCACGGGCGTCGCGACGGGCCGGGGCGGCGATCGAGGCGACGGCGATCGCGAGGCCGGCCACGATCGCTGCTGCTACCCACCAGGCGGCTGTGCGGAGAGAACCGCCGAAGCCGACGGTTCCGAACGCGACGCGGCCGACGGCCAGCGCTCCGAGCAGTCCGAGGGCCGAACCGATGCCGCCGACGATGAGCGCTTCGGTGACGGCGATGCGGGTGAGCTGCGCGATGGTGGCGCCGCGGGTGCGGAGCAGGGCTTGGTCTCGACGTCGTCGTGCCGCGCCGGCCGATGCCACTGCCGCAGTGAGCAGGCCGGCCAGGATCGCTCCGGGGAGACCGAGGAACAGGAACAGGACCTGGGCGTAGAGCGCGTCGGCGCGGGCACCGGCCAGGGTGGCGCCGAGGTTGTTGCCCACGACTCCGCCGCCGTGGAGGCGAGCCTCGAGGTTGTGGGCTTGGCGCACAACGGTGTCATAGGCAGCCACCGGGTCGGTGGGCAGGGCGTGGTAGAGGCGGGCGTGGACCTGGGTGCGGACCTGGTCGGCCCCGGTGGCGGTGAGTGGATCGAAGAGGATGTGCCATTGGGTGTCGGGCATGGCAATCACGTTGTCGGGGGGTGCCTGGGGTTGGCTGGCGCTGGGAGCGCCGACCTGTTGGAACAGCGAGTCGGCTTGGGGGAAGTCGACGACCCCGTCGACGCGGACAATGACGGGGTCGAGGCCGGCGCGGCCGATGGTCACGGTGTCGCCGGGTCCGGCGTGGAGGTTGGCGGCGGTCTGTTGGGCGATCAGAACCCCGGCGGTGGCGCCAGAGAGGTCGCGGATCACGTCGGGGAACAGGGTGCGGTAGTCGGCGGGAAGACCGAGGATCACGCCGGGCCCGGTGCTCTGGGTGGTCTTGGTCCCGTCGACTCCGGCGGTGGTGGCGGTCAAGCCGGTGGTATCGGCGAATCCGACCGGTGCCGTCGCCACGACGGACGGGGTGGAGCGCAACGCATCACTGACGGTGGCCGGGTCGGTGCCTGGTTGGGCTTCGACCTGCCAGTCGATCGTCACCGTAGCGACCGAGCGGCTGGTCATGGTCGCTTTGGAGGTGGACAGGAACGTCCCGATTGAGGCCAGGAGCGCGACGGCGACGCCGAGTGACGAGGCAACCAGTCGGCCCCGGCGGTGGGCGAAGAGTCCCTGCATCCAGCTCAGCGCAAGCATGCGGTGTCGCTTTCGGTTTGGAGACGGCCGTCGGTCATCTGCCAGCGCGTGGCCAGCCGGTCGGCGATGGCGTCGTCGTGGGTGCTGACCAGTAGGCCGGCACCAAGAAGCTCGGTGACGGCCAAGAGCGCGCCCATGACTTCGGCAGCCGCGGCGTGGTCGAGTTGGCCGGTTGGTTCGTCGGCCAGGATCAGCTGGGGGGTGCCGGCCAGCACCCGGGCGACGGCCGCCCGTTGGGCCTGACCGCCCGAGAGTTCCTCGGGGAGCTTCTCGGCCAGCCACGCCAGCCCCAGACGGGCGAGTGAGTCGCGTGCGAGTTGATCGGCGTCCGTGCGGTTGACCCCGGCGAGCAGGAGTGGAAGGGCGACGTTCTCGACGACGTTGAGGGGTGGCAGGAGGCTCGGGGTCTGGAAGACCACCCCGACCGGTCCCGGTCGCAAGCTCGTCTGATCCCCGATGGCGGGCCAGGTGACTGAGCCCTTCGACGGCGTGTCGAGCCCGGCCATGATGTTGAGCAGGGTCGACTTGCCCGAGCCGGATGCGCCAACGAGGGCGACAGTCTGTCCCGGCTCGACGCGGCAGGTGGCGGCGTGCACAGCGACCACGGCGCGGATCCCGGATCCGAACGTGCGGGCCACGTCGTGGCACTCGACCAGGGGGTGATCGGCGTGGGCGGCGGGCGGAACGACGGTCATGTCGTCACCATCCCGTCGAGCATCCGGACCTGGCGATCGGCGTGGGCGGCGACCGCCGGGCTGTGGGTAACGATCACTACCGCGGCCCCGTGGTCAGCGGCGCGGCTGATCAGGTGGAGGACCGATTGCTCGTTGCCGCGATCGAGCTCGCCCGTGGGTTCGTCGGCCAGCAGGACGGCCGGGCTGTTGGCCAGCGCAACAGCCAAGCCGGCACGGGCGGTTTCACCGCCCGAAAGCTCTCGGGGCAAAGCATCGGCCCGGTTCCCGAGGCCGAGGTCGGCGAGAAGGTCATCGGCCCGCGCCCGGTCCACCCGCCCGCCGAGACGCTGGGCACACGTGACGTTGGCTCGTACGCTGAGATGGTCGAGCAGGTTCTCCGTCTGGAACAACATGCCGATCGACCGGCCGCGCAGAGCCGCCCGTTCGCCTTCGCTGCGATGCGACAGCCGTTCGCCGTCGATGTGGACCAGTCCGCCGTCGGGCTCGTCCAGCCCCGCGAGGCAGGCCAGCAGCGTTGACTTCCCGGAGCCGGATGGGCCGGTGATGGCGACGATCTCGCCCGATTCGACGCTGAACGTGATGCCGCGCAGCGCCAGCGTCTCCTCTTCGCCGGCGTGGTAGAAGCGGTAGAGATCCCGGGCTTCGAGGGCAGCGGTCATCACGCGACCCAGGTGAATGAGTCGGTGATCTTCTTCCACGGGTCGACGTTGTCGGCGTTCGTGGCGCCCGACAACGGGAGGGTGACCTGGGTTCCGTTGTGCCAGAAGCTGTATCGCTCGAACGCCAACGGGATCACCTTGCCGGTGACCGGGGTGGGTGAGCTGTCGGCCTGGTAGGTAACCACCACGGCATCGCCGGCGGCACGCTGGACGGTGGAGACGTTGCCGAGACTGAAGTTGGCGTTGGCGGCCTGCAGAGCAGGCACCTCCGTCGTCGTCACTGAGTCAGGGGTCGGTGACGCCGAGGTTGCCGTCGTCTCGATCTGGATGGTGTTGAACTTGTCGGTGAACACCGTCGCGGCCCCGTTGGTGGACTGGGCCCACCCTTCGGGGACCGTGACCGAGTAGCTGCCACCGCTGGGCTTGAACGCCACGAACGCCTGGTTGTCGGGGATGTCGCCCGGACTGTTCGTCTCCGGTCCGGCGGGCGCGGTCGTCGGCGACGCGGCCGCTGACCCGTTCCCCGCCGAGGCCGATGTCGGCTGGGCGCTGACGGCGGCTGGGGTCTTGGTCGACGTGCTCCCGCAGGCGGCGGCCACGACGGCCGCCCCAATCAGCCCGGTGATGACGACGGCTCGGCTTCTGCTGGTCTCCATGAATCCTCCAGAGATGACGGATCGGTCTGGACTTCACGTCGAGTTGCACGTACCGGACCTTCGCGGTGGAACCTACGGAGTGGCACAGAAGCGCCAGAGGTGCGAGAGGCAAACGCCGGGCAAATCCTCTCGACGACCGTTCCGATTGGGGGTCGGCCGGGCACACCACCAGCGCCGCGAGGGCCTTCAGGTTGCACTCAGCCGCCTCGGCGCATCCTCGACTCGTCAGCAACCCCCACATGAGAGAAGTCAGCCATGAACATCAAGCACAAGGCCCTGATCGGAACCGCCGGCCTCCTCGGCCTGAGCGGAATCGGGATCGGAACGGCGGTCGCCGCGACCACCCAGACGCCGACGAGCCCGCCGGCCGCGACCACGCCGGCACCCACCGTCGACGTTCCCGGAGCCAACGAGCCGGCCGGGCCGGACACCGACCACATCCAGGACGGCCCCCAGAGCGGTGCCGACACCGAGACGGCCGACGCGCCCGAAACCCCGGGAGTCAACGATGGCGACCACCAGGACGCTCCCGGAGCCAACGTCGACTACACGCCGCCAGGCGAGCAGCCCGAGACTGCCGGGATCAACGGCTGATCGGAATCGGTGGCCAGATCCTGGCCGCCGCACGGACACCTGAATGGGCGCCGGGTCAGAGGTCTCGTGACCTCCGGCTCGGCGCCTGCCGCGTCTGCACGATTCGGGCCACCGTGGCAGCGACGGTCGACTGGACGCCGGCCGTGGGGTTAGCAGGAGGCAAATCCTGGCCGTCATGATCCTTCTCCAACCTCACAGGCCATGACCGCTCCCTACGCTGTCACCATGGGCTCGCGGATTCTCGTCGTCGAGGACGACCCCGGCATCGCCGCCAACCTGGTTCGGGCACTCCACAGTTCCGGCTACGAGGTGTCCAGTGCGTCGACGCTGGGCGAAGCGCGTGCCACGGTCGGCTTGGCGACCGACTACGACCTGGTGCTGCTCGACCTCGGACTCCCCGACGGCGACGGTGCCGACCTGTGCCGAGAACTGCGCTCCGCGGGGAGCCAGGCCAGCGTCATCATGCTCACCGCGCGAACCGACGAGATCGACATCGTGATGGGCCTCGACTCCGGTGCGGTTGACTACCTCACGAAACCGTTCCGACTAGCCGAGCTGCTCGCTCGAGTACGGGCACATCTCCGCACCGACGAGGACCGTTCGGTTCTCGTCGTCGGATCACTCAAGGTCGACCTCGGCGCCCACCGGGCATGGATCGACGATCAGGAACTCACGTTGCGGAGCAAAGAGTTTGAACTCCTCACCGCCCTGGCCCGCAATCCCGGCATCGCGCTGACCCGTGAACGGCTCATGAGCGACGTGTGGGACGAGCACTGGTTCGGATCGACGAAGACACTTGACGTCCACATCTCGATGCTGAGACGCAAACTCGCCGAGTACTCGGACGGGCCGCGCATCGCCACGATCCGCAACCACGGCTACCGCCTCGAGGAAACGTGAGACTCCGGATCCTCGTGGCCCTCATCGCGATGGCCGGCCTCAGCATCGCCCTGTTCGGCCTACCGCTCGCCAAGGTGATCCAAGAGTTCTACGGCAACGAAACCGTCCTGTCACTCGAACGAGAAGCCACCGAGGCCGCCGGATCGGTCCCACGCGACTTCGCCGGGAGCGGCGACCCCGTGGAGCTGCCAGCCACGCAGCCACCCCGGCTCCTCGCGCTCTACGACTCCACCGGAACGCTGGTCGCCGGCAACGGCCCCAGCACCGCAGACGCCCAGACCACGGCGGCGCTGGCCGGCGACATCGCCGACACCCGCGATCCCCACGGCTTCATCGTCGCTGTCCCTATCACCAGCGGCGAGACCGTCATCGGAGCGATCAGAGGCGAAACCCCAGCCTCATCGACCAACACCAAGGTGTACCGAGCCTGGAGCCTCATGGCCGCCCTCGCCATCGTCGTCCTCACCGTCGCCGCCGCTGCGGCATGGTTCCTGGCCCGCCGACTCAGCCACCCCGTGCACCAGCTCACCCAAAGCCTGCGCCTGCTCGGATCCGGATCAGCCGACCTCGCCATCGAACCCTCCGGAGTGGCCGAGATCGACCAGGCCCAGAGCGCACTGAGCGCCACCGCCGAACGCCTCGACGAGGTCCTCGCCCGCGAACGAGCCTTCAGCGCCGAGGCCTCCCACCAACTCCGCACCCCTATCGCCTCACTCCGCTTGGCGCTGGAGACCGAACTGGCCGACCCCCGCCCCGATCCCGCGTCTGCCCTCAACGAAGCGCTGGTCGACGTCGACCGACTCGACGTCACCACCACCGCGCTCCTCGCCCTGGCCCGCCCGCCCGTCGGGCCAGAAGCGGACGTCGACGTCAGCCAACTCGTGCGCGCTGCGACGAATCGCTGGTCAGGCCGATTTGGCTCTGATTCCCGGCCCCTTCGCCTCACCCAAGCCGCCGACCAGATCCACGTCACGGCTCGCGAGGCCGCCATCGATCAGGCTCTCGATGTGCTCCTCGACAATGCGCTGGCCCACGGGCAGGGCGAGACGACGCTTTCCATCCTGCCCGTGTCGGGCGGCGTCACGATCGCGGTGCGCACCGAGGGCCCACCGATCACATCCCCTGACACCATCTGGCGAACCCCAGAGGGCAGCGCCCGACCCCGAATCGGACTGCCCCTGGCCCGACGACTCGTCGAGTCCGAAGGTGGGCGGCTCATCCTCACCGAGGCAACCACACATCCAACATTCGAGATCCTGCTGCCAACCAGGTAGACCATCCGCGATGGCCGGCTATGGGCGCCGACGAGTTTCTACCAAGCCATGATGCCGGACTGAGCTCGAAACGCGGTGGCCAGTCGAGAGCGGTGACACTTCCGAACAGCGCTCCTGGGGGGATTAGCCGTAGAACTGTGGCGTGGCTGCCGTTGGTGCTGCGCGCTGGGCGGATGCAGCAGTGTTCGTCGTCACGGCCGGGACCGCTGCCACCCTCGCGCGCATCTTGCGAGCCGCTGACTCGAGAGGCATCCGGATGGAGAGCATGGCAGCATCAACAAGGTGACCGGGACGACAAGGACGAGAGTCGATCTGGGTTCCGTGGGGCTGTTGGTGATGGGCCTGATGGTTGTCACGGTCGGGTTGTGGGCTGTCGGGATCGTCGTGCGCGACTCGGGCACCATCAACCACTTCGACCGCCACGTCACGACCTTCGTCGTCGAGCACCGATCCCCGGGGCTCGACCAGGCAATGCAGATCGCGACGTGGTTCGGCTCGTGGGTGGTGATCGTCATCGGGTTCTCGATCATCGCTGGCCTCGTATCCACCCACCGACTGCCACTCGCCGCCCTTTTGTTCTCGGCGGTAGTCGTTGGAGGCGAGGAGATCGCTGTTCAGCTGGTGAAGGAGATTGTGCAACGCCCACGCCCCCCATCCGACATAGCGCTCGTCTCGGCACATGGCTGGTCGTTCCCGTCCGGGCATACCGCCACAGCCTTCGCGGTGTACCTGGTGGTGGCCGTCCTCGTCGCCCAGACCACTCGCCGCCGGGCACTCGCTTACCTGGTGTGGGGTACGGCGCTGGCCATGGGGACACTGGTGGCGTTCTCCCGCGTTGAACTCGCTGCGCACTGGACGACTGACGTCGTCAGTAGCGCCGTCGCCTTGTCAGCCTGGCTCGCCGTTGTCCACGCTATCGGCCGCCGAACCGGTGCGGCCGCGAACAGCAGGCCGAGGTACGACTCAACCTGAGGGCCTGGTGCGAGGGTCCTGGCGCCGGTACACGACCGGCGCGCCCGTCACGACTTGCGCGGACAGAGTCCCATGAGGTGGTGGGGTTTCGAGGGTGACCCTCGGTGTGTTCAGCCGGCGATGGCGGGCTGTTGGCCGTCAGTGTCGCGCGGGGCGTCGAGCAGAGCCATCGAGCCTTCGGAGAGGTAGCGGCGGGCGATGGCCCATTCGTCGTGTTGGTCGGCGAGGACGGCGCCGATGAGGCGGATGGCGGCGCGATCGTTGGGGAAGATGCCGTCGGCGTTCGAGCGTCGTTTCACTTCTTGGTTGAGTCGCTCGAGCGGGTTGTTCGACCAGATCTTGGACACGGCAGCGTTGCCACGACGATCCGGTGAAGCACTAGCGGATCGAGGCCTTCAACCCGGCGTGCGCGTCGGAGATGACCAGGCGGACCCCGCCCAGCCTGCGGTCCTTGAGCGTGCGGAGGAACCGGGTCCAGAACGTCTCGTCCTCGCTGTCGCTGATCACCGCGTACAACGCCTGGTCAATGCGTCGGCGCGGCTCGAGCAGCTCAGGGAAGAACGACCCCTTGCGCAGCTTCGGGATCGCCAACTGGAGATCACCGGCCTTGGTCGACAACACCTTCGGGCGCGACCCGTTGC
>JBBQLA010000025.1:0-11214 GCA_038327485.1 Acidimicrobiales bacterium | reverse complement strand
GCGGCCTCGGCCGCCTCGTCGAGCTCGAGTTCGGTGAAGTCGGGGTCGGCACGGAACTCGTCGGTGGCCCGCAACAAGCACATGAGCGCGGTCTCGATCGTGCGGACCGCAGCGGCCTCGACGAACAGCAACTCGAGAGCGCGGTGAACGAGAGAACCCTTGGTGGCGGCCGGAGACGGCGGCTCGGGAAGGTGGTCGATGGCCGAATAGCGGAACGCCAAGGCACAGTCCTTGAAGGACGACACCTTGGATGGTGACAGCGACGTCGGGAGTGCAAAGGCCATGGACGAATCGTAGGCCTCGGGTGTGACAGTCAAGATGACGGTCAGCCGAGGTCATGCCCTCACAGAGCGGGCGACCTCGCTGATCTCCGCCGCCAGTTCCTCGGGCGCCTCGAACGGGCCGAAGTGGGACAACTCGTGGTGCTCGACCAGGACGGCAGCCGGGATCCGCTCCGCAATTCGTGGCGCGAACATGGCAGGTCCGGGCCCGGCCTCGGCTCCCTGGATCACCCAGGTCGGCAGGTCGAGCCGTGGAAGGCCGTCGTACGCGGTGTGCTGGCCACCCATCACGTAGAACTGGGCCTCGTCCTCCGAATGGCACCGCAGGGTGACCGACCCGTTGGGGAGCTCCTCGAATCCTCCGAGCAGGTATCCCTCGAGCGCTCGACGGTCGAACGAGCGCATCGGCGGTTTGGACGAGAAATTGGCTCGTGCCGCATCGAGTGAGTCGAAGGTGGTCCGCCGTCGGGCTGCGGACACCGACAGGCTGTTCGAGAGGGGATCGTCGGTGCCCGGTTCGTGGGGAAACATGTCGGGTGGAATGACGATGGGCTCGAACGCCCAGATACCCGAGAGCAGCCCGGGTCGGCCCAGCTCCGCCAACATCAGGGCTGCGCCACCCATGGAGTGGCCGATGCCGAAGGGTCGGGTGAGACCGGCTCGGTCCACCAACGCCACCACGTCGTCTCCCACTCCGTCCCACGACAGGTTTCCGTCGATCGGGCGGCTGGACCGGCCGTGGGCCCGGAAGTCGAGCGCCCACCGGTGGGTGCCGAGCAACGCGTCCGCCAATGGCGCCCACGCCGCAGCGCAGAACCCGGTGGCGTGGGACAGGATCACGTCGGGGCCGTCACCACCGAGGTCGTAGATGGCCAGGCGGACTCCGTCGGTGGAGTCGATGTGGTGGGCGGCGGGGAACATCCGCTCACGCTATTGCTGTGGGGGAGGGGTCAGGACAAGCGCTGGAACGCCAGCCGACCGAGGCGACTCAGGGTGTCATCGTCGACCGTTCGGGGGCCTTCCGCGATCATCGATCGCAGATTGCCGACGGCGATGGTCAGGCAGGGGAGTGTTTCGTCTTCAGGGGCATCGCACACCAGTAGCGCGTCGACGCAGGGAACCAACGTGAGTTCCTGGGCCAGCCGGTTGCGCACGCCGCGTGCCTGGGCGACGAGCCGGGTCGCGGCGCGGGACCAGTCCAGCTCTGCGGTACCGATGACGAACAGTCCGGTCGGGCCGACGACGAACCAGCCGGCGTCCACCTGGAAGGCAATGTGCGCGGTACCGAGACGACGCAGTTCATCTCTGGTTTCGTCGTGGGTCGACCGGCGGGTTCGGAACACACTCATGGAGTCGGACGATGAACCGCCAGGGTTGAGATTTCTGCCCAAGGTTTCTGGGCCGAATGGCCTACTCAGCCGAGTCCGCGAGAATCCTGCTTGAGTGCGGTGTCGACGGTGAGTGCCGAGGCCACCACCAGTGACAGCAACGGCTGCGGGATGTCCGCGTGGATCTGACAGACGTAGTTGTCGGCCGTGGTGAACAGCGTTTTGGCCAGGCCCTCCCACGTCTTGGTGATCCGGGCGATCTCGACGCCGTTGTGGTCACAGATGTTGAAGTTCCAGGCCCGCCAGTTCTCGGCGTTGATGGACCCCAGGGTCTGTCCATTGGCCTGGAGGCTGAAGTGAATCTTGCCGAAGACGTTGTCCTGCACGATGCGGCCGATTTCGCCGCCGTTGGCGTGTTCCACGACGATCGTCGACTTCATGATCTTCGCCGGCCGCGTCAGGCGGAGCTGCACCGCTCCGGTGCGGTCGGTGATCTCGAGGCGATGGGTCATGAACTGATCGAGGCTGGTGAGCAGGCGCAGCGCCTTCTTGGCAGCGTTCTGGCCGATCTCGTTGACCGAGGCGATCTGGTTTCCGCTCTGATCGAACACCGAGTACTGGTTGGTGATCTCGATGAGCTTGGCCTTCTGGCTGACGACCAGGATCTTCTCGCCCCACAGGGTGCCGTCGCCCACCGGGATCTCCCCTTGGATTCCTGCGCCGCGCAGGCCGTCCTGGCCGCGCACCATGTGCTGAACCTGCTCGGCGTTCGGGTCGGACCCGACGGTGAGGCCTCGGTCGATCACATCGGCGATGTTGGCGTGCACCGGGTCAGCGCTCTGCACGCCGTTGTTCGAGACGTTGTCGGTCCACTCGGTTCCGTTCCAGTACCGGTGATGATTGCGGCCGGTGGGGTCGGGGTACCAGTTGGGTTCGATGTCGCTCATGTCTTCCTTTCCCGGGGGAGCCCGAGGATGCGTTCGCCGATGAGATTGCGCTGCACTTGCGACGTGC
The DNA here is from genome assembly GCA_038327485.1 of Acidimicrobiales bacterium. GTDB lineage: Bacteria > Actinomycetota > Acidimicrobiia > Acidimicrobiales > Microtrichaceae > JBBQLA01. Next base: position 8,591 of record JBBQLA010000025.1, on the reverse strand, counting down.
CCCCGGCGATGCGGGCGCCGGGCGCGGTCAACAGGTTGGCGATGGCCGGTCCGTCCAGCATGCCATCGGCGCCTTGGGAGTTGGCCATGAACGTGGCCACGTCGAACATGAGCTCGGTGGTGCCGAGTTTGGTGATCGACCCCAGGATCGAAGCGACCGGGCCTTGGCGTTGGCCGGCCATCCACAACGCCTTGCCCCGGATCCACAGATCGACGAGCGCCGCGTCGGTCAGGTCGTCGGCATCGTCGGATGAGGCGATGAGCGCGTCGAGGCGGCGATTGAGTGAGATGCCGGCAGCTCCGATGAACCCGCGCTCCTGGGTGAGGGTCGCCATGCCCACGTTCCAGCCCTCGTTGAGGGGCCCGAGCAGGGCAGTCGTCGGGATCTCCACGTCGGTCAGGAACACCTCGTCGAACTCCGCCTCGCCGTTCATCTGCCGCAGCGGTCGGGTGTCGATGCCCGCAGTGGTCATGTCGACGAGGAAGAACGAGATGCCCTTGTGGGGAGCGGCCTGCCCGTCGGTCCGAGCCATCAGGATGCCGCGATCGGCGGCCCGACCGTTGGAGCACCACAGCTTCTGGCCATTGACCACGAACCGGTCACCGTCGAGGACTGCGGTGGTGCGGAGGCCGGCCAGATCGCTGCCGGCCTCGGGTTCGCTGAAGAGCTGACACCAGATCTGCGCCCCGGTGCAGATCGACGGCAGATGCTCGGCCTTCTGCGCGTCGGTTCCGAAGGCCAGGATCGAGCCGCCGGTCAACACGGTCCCGACCATGTTCAGGAACGGCGGGACCTGGGCCAAGGCGCACGCGGTCACCCAGGCGGCATGGTGAGCCGGCGTGAGCCCTCGCCCGCCGTATTCGGTGGGCCAGTGGATGCCGGAGTAGCCGGCATCGTTGAGGGTCGCCTGCCACCGTCGCGCCGCGTCGGCGAGGTCCGGTGGAAGGATCGGTCCGTAGTCCCGGGGGGCCTCGTCGCGATGATCTGACAGCCAGTCGGCCGCCGCGGCAGCGAACTCCTCGACCGACTGACTCAGGGTCATTCTGCCGAAAGGATGGCGAACAGCTTCTGGAGCTCGTCGTTGGGACCCGCCGGCACGATGTAGCCCTCCTCGTCGCGGATCTTGTCGAAGTTGTCGCGCACGTCCTCGACGCTGTGACCGTTCTTGTACCAACCCTCGGTGAGGCCGATGAAGAACCGGGCGACCACGCCGCCGGCGACGGAGTACACCTCGCCGGTCACCGGGCAGTCCTCATGGGCCAAGTAGGCGACGGTCGGGGTGATCTCCGACGGCTGCAGCTTCTCGCCGAAGGCGCCCAGGAGTTCCTCGGTCATGCGGGTGAGCGCCACGGGCGCAATGGCGTTGGCCTTGATGTTGAACCTGGCGCCTTCGTTGGCCAGCACCCGGGTGAAGCCGACGAGACCCATCTTGGCAGCGCCGTAGTTGGCCTGGCCGAAGTTGCCGAGAATCCCGGAGTTCGAGCTGGTGTTGACGATGCGGCCGTAGCCCTTCTCCCGCATGATCAGCCATGCCGGTTGCGTGACGTAGAACGCGCCGAGCAGGTGCACCTGGATGACCAGTTCGATCATCTCGGGCGTCATGTTGTGGAACGACTTGTCGCGCAGGATGCCGGCGTTGTTGATGACGATGTCCACGGTGCCGAAGGCGTCGACGGCGGTCTTCACGATCGCCTGGCCACCCTCGGGGGATGCCACCGAGTCGGTGTTGGCGACCGCTTCGCCACCAGCGGCGACGATCTCGTCGACCACCAGCTGCGCGGCGCCCTTGTCAGATCCGCTGCCGTCGACGGCACCGCCCAGGTCGTTCACCACGACGCGAGCGCCCCGATGAGCGAGCTCGAGCGCGTGGCTCTTGCCCAGTCCGCCACCGGCACCGGTGATGATCGCAACCTTGCCGTCGTATCCGAGATCTTCAGCCATGTCTGTCCTGTTCCTTCTGATGAGCGGGTGGAAACTTAGCGGTCGGGTCAAGCGACGCCGAGTTCGTCCTTGGCATAGGTCTTCCACCGGGCGTAGTCGACCTTGGCGTTGGCGGCGCGCCCGATGCTTCCCACCTCGAAGATTCGCTTCGGTGCCTTGTACGCGGCCAGGTGCCGCTTGACGTGATCGATGAGGTCGGACTCGATCAACGTGATGCCCTCCCGGGGTTCGACCACCGCTGTGATCATCTCGCCGAACTTGTCGTCGGGGACGCCGACCACCACGGCGTCGTAGACCGTCGGGTGCTCCTTGAGCACCTCCTCGACCTCCTCGGGGAAGACCTTCTCACCGCCGGTGTTGATGCACACCGAGCCGCGACCCAACAGGTTGATGGTGCCGTCGGCGTCGACGGTGGCCCAGTCGCCGGGCATCGAGTAGCGCGCACCGTCAATGGTGAGAAACGTTGCCGCAGACTTCTCGGGGTCCTTGTAGTAGCCGATCGGCGTGAACCCCTTCACGGCCACTCGGCCCTTTTCGTCCGATCCCGCGATGACGTCGTTGCCCTCTTCGGTGATGACCCGGGCGTTGTCCCCGAGAGAGAACTTGGCGGTCTTCACCTCGGCGCCGGCTGCCGACACCGATTGGCCCATTCCGATGGCCTCCGACGAGCTGAACGCGTCGACCAGGAACATGCCCGAATGGTGACGCAGGAGCGCCTCCTTGACGGGCTCGGACCACATCACGCCGGAGCTGCTGATCAACATCAGAGACGACAGGTCCCAGCGATCGGGTTCGGAATCGAGTGCCGCCAGGATCGGCTTGGCAAACGCATCGCCCACGATCGTCATGGCGCCGACGCCGCGGGCTTCGATGGTGTCGAGCAGCTCGGTCCAGTTCATCTTGCGGTCGACGAGGGTGACGACGGATCCGGCTTGCACGAGATAGATGTTGGCGGTGAACCACCCGGTGCCGTGCATGAGCGGACACGCCGGCAGTCCGGGCAGACCCGGCTTGGGAAGTGCCTCGAGCAACGCGTCGTAGCCGCCGACGTCCTCTGGATCCTGGGCCAGGATCGGGAGCCCGGTGGTGCAGGTGGCACGGATGAGATCGTCTTGCCGCCACATCACACCCTTGGGCATTCCGGTGGTCCCGCCGGTGTAGATCATCAGGATGTCGTCACCGCTGCGGGGAACCGGGCCGACCACCCGACCGGCCGCGGCGGCCGCGGCGGTCTCGTAAGGGATGGCCCACGAGGGACAACCACCTTCGCCGTCGTCGACCCACAGCCACGTGGCGATCTTGGGCAGCTTGGGCCGAATGGTCTCGATCAATGAGGTGAACGCACCGTGGAACACCACCGCGATGGCATCGGCGTTGTCCCACAGGTACACCAGCTCGTCCTCGACGTAGCGATAGTTGGTGTTCACGGGCACCAGCCCGGCCTTGTAACAGGCGAAGGTCGTCTCGAGATACTCGGGGCAGTTGTAGAGGTACAGCGCCACTTTGTCCTGGTGCACCGCGCCGTTCGCGAGCAGGGTCGCGGCCACGCCATCGGCTCGATGATCGAACTCTCGCCACGTCGTGTGACGGTCGCCGTAGGACTGGGCATCGGCATCGGGGAACTTGTCCGCGATTCGCTCCCAGATCTCTGCGAAGTTCCAACCGCTCATGAGGCCCCCTGTGGCAAGGTCGAAGCCGCGGAGTGTAGCTACAGTCCGCGGACATGGACTTCGACCTCCCCGCCGACGACGACCCGTATCGGCAGGAGGTTCGCGCCTGGTTCGAGGCCCACCCTCAGCCCAGTGGGCAAGAGCTGGCCGAGGCCGGTTGGGTGGCGCCGCACTGGCCCGCGCCGTGGGGTCGCGACGCCGATCCGATCCAACAACTCATCATCGATGCCGAGATGCGGCGGGCCGGCGTCAAGCGCCCCGACAACCAGATCGGCATCGGCTGGGCCGGTCCGACGATCCTGCACGCCGGCACCGACGAGCAGAAGGACCGCTACCTCATGCCGCTGCTGTCAGGCCAGGAGTTCTGGTGTCAGCTCTTCAGCGAGCCCGATGCCGGCAGCGATCTCGCCAACCTGAGCACCCGCGCGGTGCGCGATGGCGACGAATACGTCATCAACGGTTCGAAGATCTGGAACTCTGGCGCGGAGAAGGCTGACCTCGGCATTCTCATCGCCCGCACAGATCCCGAGGCACCCAAGCATCAGGGCGTGTCCTACTTCATCTGCCCCATGGACCTGCCGGGCATCGAGGTGCGCCCGATCGTCGAGATGACCGGGATGGCCCTGTTCAACGAAGTGTTCTTCACCGACGTTCGACTGCCCGCCGACCACCTCGTCGGCGAGGAGAACCAGGGGTGGGGCCTGGCCAAGGTGACGCTGGGCAACGAGCGTGTGTCGCTGTCCGGTGGCGGCGCGTTGTGGGGTCTCGGGCCCGATGCACACGACCTGCTGGACATCGTCCGAACTCGCGGCGGGGTGACCGATCCAGACCTGCGTGATCGCCTGGTTCGCCTCTACATCGTGGCCGAGATCCTCCGGTTGATCCGCCTGCGCACGGTGTCAGCAGCGGTGCGCGGCGCGCAGCCCGGCCCGGAGGCATCGATCCGCAAGTTGATCGCCGACGAGCACGGCCAGGACATCATGGGACTGGCCAAGGACCTGGCCGGCGCCGGAGGCATGCTGGCGGATGTGGGACCGCTCGGTGAGGCCCCGGCGATGTGGCACTACGGGTACCTGTTCGCCCGCGCCCTCACGATCGGCGGAGGAACCACTCAGGTCCAGCGCAACATCCTGGCCGAGCGGGTGTTGGGCCTGCCCCACGACATCACAGCGTGATCGCGCTGGTGACCGGTGGAGCGGGTCTGGTCGGCTCAGCGCTCCTGCGCTCGGCTCCGGTTGGATGGCACGCCCGTGGCACCACTCGCGCCGAGGTCGACCTGACCGATGCGGTCGCCCTGTCCGAGGTGATCGATGAGGTCCACCCCGACGTGGTGATCCACACCGCCTACTCCAAGGCCGATCACGCCCAGACGGTCGCATCGACCGGGGTCCTGGCGGCGACCTGTGGATCGCGCAACATCGCGCTCATCCACTTCTCGACCGATGCCCTGTTCGACGGTGAGCACGCGCCCTATGACGAGGCCGATCCGCCGTCTCCGATCCATGCCTACGGGCGGGCCAAGGCAGAGGCCGAGGCGCTGGTGAGCGCAGCGGTGCCTGACGCCGCCATCATCCGTACCTCGCTGGTGCTGGCCGACGACGGCACCGATGGCACCTCCGCCTGGGCCATCGACACGCTTCGAGTCGGCGGTCGAGTGACCTTCTTCCACGACGAATACCGGACTCCGATCCTCGTCGACGATCTGGCCGCGCAGACGTGGGAGATCGCTGCCATGGAGCGCCATGAGCGAGCCGGGGTGTGGCATCTCGGCGGCGTCGATCGGATGAGCCGCCTCGAACTCGGCCACCTCCTGTGCTCGCGCTTCGGTCTCGACCCTTCGCTGATCGACGTCGCCGCCTCCGCCGCGACGGGTGAGCCGCGTCCTCGCGACGTCTCGCTGCGCAGCGCCCGGGCCCGTCGCCAGCTTTCTGTCGTGCCGCGGCGCCTGGGTAGCATCGCCTGATGGCCAAACGACGCGACTCGAACCTGCTCAAACGCAACGACCACGTCGTGGCAGCCGAGGCGCTCCGAGACATCCCGGTCGGCACCAGGGGCAAGGTGTTGCTGGCCAACGGGTTCACCTGGAAGCGCTACTGGGTCAAGTTCGACAACGGCGTCGACATCGGGTCGATCAGTCGCGAGCAGCTCACGTTGGTCAACAAGTCCGGCGAGCCGATCGCGGTCGGGGAATAGTCAAAGGTGCGAACCATGAAGATCAGCATGCAGATGCCGTACTCGGGTCGATTCGAGGGGTCGGTGGCGCAGACCCAGGCGCTCGAGGCAGCGGGCCTCGACATCGTCTACGTGGCCGAGGCGTACAGCTTCGACGCCGTCTCGGTGATGGGCTACCTGGCAGCCAAGACCTCGACCGTCCAGATCGCCGCGGGCATCCTGCCGATCTACACGCGTACCCCCACGTTGCTGGCGATGACCGCAGCCGGCGTCGACTTCATCTCCGGTGGCCGCTGCATTCTCGGTCTCGGCGCTTCGGGCCCACAGGTGATCGAGGGCTTCCACGGTGTGCCCTACGACGCGCCGCTCGGCCGCACCCGCGAGATCATCGAGATCTGCCGTGCCGTGTGGGCCCGCGAGGAAAAGCTCACCTACGACGGCAAGTACTACCAACTCCCACTCCCGATCGAGCGCTCGAAGTCCGGCGGGTTGGGCAAGCCGCTCAAGATCATCAACCACCCGGTTCGCGCCGAGATCCCGATCCACGTGGCGTCGCTGGGCCCCAAGAACATCGAGCTGACCGCTGAGCTGGCCAACGGCTGGTTGCCGCTGTTCTATGTGCCCGAGAAGGCCGCTTCGGTGTTCGGAGACGCCCTCGCCGCCGGGTTCGCCAAGCGCGATGCATCGCTCGGCACGATGGACGTCGTAGCCGGTGGCACCGTGTGCATGGGCGACGACGTGAAGGGCATCCTGGACTTCGCCCGCCCCACCGTGGCGCTGTACGTCGGTGGCATGGGGGCGAAGGACAAGAATTTCTACAACGCCCTCATCCGTCGGTACGGCTACAACGACGAGGCCACGGCCATCCAAGACCTCTACCTGTCCGGCAAGAAGGCCGAAGCCGAGGCCGCGGTTCCGCTGGAACTGCTCGAGGGGATCAACCTCGTGGGGCCGGAGGGCTACGTCAAGGAGCGGATCGCCGCGTTCAAGGAAGCCGGCGTCACCGTGCTCAACGTGAACTTCCCCTGGACCATGTCGTTCGACGATCAGATCCAACAGCTGGAGAAACTGAAGTCGTTCGTCTAGCGAGCGGCACCGAGCAGAGCCTCCGCCTCGCTCACGAAGCGCCGCACCAGCTCACCGGCGGGCACGAGATCGTCGATGGCGCCGATGCCTTGGCCGGCGGGCATGAACTCGCGGTCGGGATCGATACCGGTGGCCGACGAGTCGGATCCGAGGTGGTTGGCGCCATCCTCCATGGACTTGAGCACCTGCATGGGGAACGGCTCGGGCGTACCACCGCTCGCCTCGAAATCTGTGGCGTAGCTGGTCCGCAGGACGCGGCAGGTCTTGCCGGTGTAGGCACGCGTGATGAGGGTGTCGTCCTCGTGCGATTCGAGGATGCGTTCCTTGTAGCCCATCACGGCGCGGGCCTCGGGTGTGGCGATGAATCGCGTGCCCACCCAGATGCCGTCAGCGCCCAGCATGAGCGCGGCGGCCAGACCGCGGCCGTCGAAGATGCCACCGGCAGCGACCACCGGCACTCGACCGGCCACGGCGTCGACGATCTGTGGAACCAGTGCCATGGTGGCGATCTGACCGGTGTGCCCGCCGGCCTCGGTGCCCTGGGCCACCACGAGATCACAACCGGCTTCGACTGCGGCGATGGCATGGCGGACCTTGCCGCACATGTTGGCGACGAGTGTGTTGCGCTCGTGGCACAGGTCGACGACCTCGCGAGGAACACCGAGTCCGGCGACGAAGACGGTCGCGCCGCCGTCGATGATGTCGTTGACCTTGGCCACCATGTCCTGGGGTGCCGCCGTCAGCAGGTCGACCCCGACTGGCTTGGAGGTGGCGGCCCGGGTGGCGGCGATCTCTGCGTTCATCTCGGCGTGTCCCATCGTTGACGCGCCGAGGCAACCGAAGCCGCCGGCCTCGGAGACCGCAGCAGCGACTTGGTGATAGGACACCCCGCCCATGCCCGCAAGCATCACGGGGGCTTCGATGTCGAGCAGTTCGGTCAGTCGGGTGCGCATGCGGTCAAGCGTAGATCGCGCCGGTACCATCGACCGTCGTGGACGAACGGATGGGGGAGGAACTCCTCACCGAGGGCGCGCTCACCGAGCCGGAAGCGGCCTACCTGGTGGACGCAGCTGTCGCCGATGCCGCAGCCGCGGCGGAGGGCGCGGGCGACGGAACCGATCTGGCACAAAAGGCCGCCGGCGGGTTCATCTGGGCGTTGGCCGGTGTGGTCCTGCTGCAGATCGGGTCCTTCGCCACCTACGTGATCGCCAGTCGCTACCTGGGGCCCGGCGACATCGGCGTGGTGGGGAAGCTGCTCACGGTGGTGTTCTGGGTCGACGTGCTGTTGGACCTGGGCATGGGCGCGGCGCTCATCTACGAGCAGGAAGAGGGTCAGAGTCGACGCGTCGACATCGCCTTCACGGTGAACTCGTTCGTGGCCGTCATCGTTGGCGCTGTGGTGTTGTTCGGGGCGCCGGGCATCGCCGGGTTTTTCCACGCCACCGACAACGTCAATCTGTTCCGGGCACTGGCGATCCTCATCCTTGCCAAGGGGCTGAACCAGGTGCCCGACGCCTTGCTGCGCCGCAATCTCGACTTCAAACGAAGGTTGGGCTGCGACGCCACACGAGCGATCGGCCGCTTCGGCGTCGCCACCACGCTGCTGGTGATGGGGTGGGGTCCGGCCGCCATGTTGGTCGGCGTGATCACCGCCGAGTGGGCCGCCACGGTCCTCACGTGGATCCTGGTCAGGTTCCGTCCTCGGTTCGCCTTCGAGCGCAT
>JBBQLA010000024.1:0-11252 GCA_038327485.1 Acidimicrobiales bacterium | reverse complement strand
GAGGTCGAGGTAGGCGTCCTCGAGGTTCGCGTGGTTCGGGATCTTGTCGAGAGGGAGCTCCTGCAGCCACTTCAGGGTCTTCAGCCGGGCCGCCATCCAGTACGTCGGCACGACGAGGTCGGCGGCGATGGGCTTGCCCTTGCCGAGGAACGGCGAGAACACCTTGTTGAAGTACTCGTCGTTGTCGTTGTAGTCGACCTTGTAGTCGACCTTGATGCCGGTCGACTTGGAGAACGCGTCGAGTGTGCCGCCGCTGTACTTGGGGTCCCCGGAGCTGTCGGTGTCGATGTACGCGTCCCAGGTGGAGATGGTCAGCTTCTTACCGCCACCCGAACTCGAACCCGAGCCGGTCGTCGTGCTGGTCGAGTCGCTCCCACAGGCCGCCAACGCGGCGGGTCCGAGGGCCAACGCTCCGGCGCCGAGCCCGGCGTTGCGGAGGAACCGACGGCGCGTGAGGCCTCGGCTCATCTCGATGGCCTGGCGGAGTAGTTCGTCGTCGGTCATTATGTTCTCGCCCCTGTGGTGGTGGTGGATCTGGCTCAGTCGGTGGAGTTCAGGACTCGTCGTCGTCGTTGGTGGTGACTCCAGCCTGATCGGCGGAGATGGTCTCCGCCACCAGGTACCCGGCGTCGTCGGCCCACGACATCGAGATCTCGTCGCCGGGGTGGAGTCCCTCAGGGAGCTCGTGGGGAGCGACGTGGGCCACCATGGCGGCGCCGACCGCCGTGACGGCCTCGCAGCGCAGCACGGGGCCCTGGAAGACCAGACTCGACAATCGGGCGCTGATGCCCGCTCCGCCGGCCGGCGTCACGATCAACCGCTCCGGCCGCACCATGAACGTGGCATCGGTGTCCGCCGCGAACGAGCGACCCAATGCCGGCAAATGGAACTGGCCGCCGGTGCGGGATTCGACGGTCACCACGTCGCCGACCGTCGAACGAACCGTGACGGGCAGCAGGTTGGCGGTGCCGATGAATCCGGCCACGAACACACTCGACGGGCGGTCGTAGATCTCGGTGGGGGTGCCGATCTGATCGGTGCGTCCCTGCGTCATGACCGCGATGCGGTCCGACATGGTCAGCGCTTCCTCCTGATCGTGGGTGACGAAGACGAACGTGATCCCCAGCTCCTGCTGGATTCGTTTGAGCTCCAGCTGCATGCCCTGTCGCAGCTTGAGATCGAGAGCACCCAAGGGCTCGTCGAGCAACAACGCTGTCGGCTTGTTCACCAGCGCCCGAGCCAGGGCGATGCGCTGCTGCTGGCCGCCTGACAACTGCGACGGCTTGCGATTGGCCATGTCGGGCAGCCGAACCACCTCGAGCATCTCGGCCACACGACGATCGACCTCGGCGCTCGGCACTCGCTTGCTCCGCATGCCGAAGGCCACGTTGTCAGCGACCGTCATGTGCGGGAACAACGCATAGTTCTGGAAGACGGTGTTCACGTCACGCTTGTAGGGCGGAGTCTTGGAGACGTCTTCACCTCCCAGCAGCACCCGTCCCGAAGTGGGCTGCTCGAATCCGGCGATCATCCGCAGCGTGGTCGTCTTCCCGCAGCCGGAGGGGCCGAGCATCGAGAAGAACTCGCCTGAGGCGATGTCGAAATGGGCTTCGGCCACCGCCACATAGTCACCGAAGTGCTTGGTCACGCGTTCGAGTCGAACGGCGGGGGCGGCCTCGGTTGGTGCCGCGCCGGTGGGCGCGGAATCGGTGGTGGTGCTCACGAGATGAACAAGTTGCCACGTCAGCGGCCGTCGCTCAAGGATTCTCGATACCAAATGTGCGATTGGCCGAATGTGTGAACAGGTCAGTGGCGATTCAAGCGCGCGTGGATGGCCTTGTTGGCCTTGTAGAGCTTGGTGAACTCGCCGAACAGTTCGTCATAGAGCTGCCGATTGGCCGGGTTCGGCGTGTACACCGCCGCCACCGGAACCTTGCCCGACAGGTCCGCGGGCGTGGCGTGGCCGAGCGCGACCGAGGCCAACAGCGCTGCACCACGGGCGTTGGCCCGGATCGGGTAGGCGACCTGGCGAATCTCGCGATCCATGACGTCCGCATGGATTTGGCACCACAGATCGGAGTTGGCGCCTCCGCCGATGAAGTTCAGTCCGTCGAAGGGGCGGCCGCAGAACTTCTCGACGACGCCGAGCAGCCAGCGACTGTTGAAGGCCACGCCCTCGAGGGTGGCCCGCACCAGGTCGGCGCGAGTGGTGCTGAGCGCGATGTTGTGCCAGCCGGCGCGGATCGTGTGATCGTCGACCGGGGTGCGCTCGCCATTGAGCCACGGGGTGAAGATGACGCCGTTGGACCCGGGCGCAACGGTGGCGGCCAACGCGTCCATCTGTTGCAACGCGTCATCGGGAGCCGGCCCACCGCCCAACGAGTCGTCGGGCCACAGCACGTTGTCGCGCAACCAGGTGAGGCACTTGCCGGCGCACTCCTGCTCGTTGGCCACGAAGTACTTGCCAGGCAGCGGCGACGGCAACGACGCGACACCGTTGAGGATGTTGGTCTTCTTCTTGGGGACGTGGCACGTGAGCCATGACGAAGTGCCGATGTACAGGTGGCCCTCGTAGTCGTCGACCGCACCGGATCCGAGGGTGGCCGACTGCACGTCGGGTGTGCCACCGATGACCGGCGTGTCGGCGAGGAGCCCGAGGGCGCTGGCCACCTCGGGGAGGAGGCCCCCCACGATGTCGGTGGCGGCAATGAGGTCGGGCAGCTTGGCCCGATCGATCCCCGCGTCAGCCACCAGCTCGGGCACGTAGTCGATGTGGTCCCAGTCGCGGTTGTCGGTCAGCCAGTGCAGCACGATGGAGTCATAGGTCGACACGGCCCGACCGGTGAGTCGAAGGTTCAGGTAGTCCTTCGGTTCGAGGTACACCGCGGTGCGCGCCGCGACCTCGGGCAGGGCGTCCTCGATGAAGAGAATGTGGCTGATCGGGTCCTTGCCCGAATGCGAGGGAGCGCCGCCGGTCAGCGAGATCCACCGCTTCAGCTTGCGAGGTTCGTAGCCGGCCACGTTGAGGCGCGATCCGGCCATCTTCTTGGTCGCCGCGGCGCCGCGGGCGTCCATCCAGATGATGGCGTCGTGGGTCGGTTGGCCGGCCGCGTCGACCGGCACCGTGCCGGACCACTGGCTGGTGACCGAGATGGCTGCGACGTCTGCGGGGTCGACGTCGATGCGGGTCCACAGTCGCTCGGTGGCACCGACGATGCCGTCCCACCAGTCGGCCGGTCGCTGCTCGACCCCGCCGTGGGGGAACAGCACCAGGTCGACGGGCGAGAACTCGCCGTCGATGTACTCGCCGTCGAGGGTGAACATCGCCACCTTCGGCCCCGACGTACCCAGATCGATCGTGAACACATAACGCCCTGCCATGGGGCGTCACCCTAGGAGCTGTGTTCAGGCCACCTCGGCCCGATGGAGCCGCCAGGCCACCGCGACCGGAACGATCGCTGCGATCACGACCAACACCACCACCGACGTGCTCGTCGAGAAGTACGCGACGGGCGACTCGACTCGAGGTGACGCGGACATGATCGACATGGCGTAGGCACGGATCGACAACGAACCGAGCGCCGAGCCGCCGCGAGCGATGAACTGTTCCACGATCAGCAGGTAAGCGATCCCCCACACCAACGAGCGGTTGGTGACCAGGCCGAGCAGCACGAACAGCACGGTGTAGGCGATCACCGCCAGGGTGGTCGCGATGACACCGCGAAAGATCAGGCTGTTGCCCGGCAGCACCATCTGCACCAGGGCCGCGGGGATCACCGCAGCCGGGACCGCCAACACCAACGCGGCGAGACAGGCCGAGATCGACAAGGTGATCCGGCGGACCGGTCGCAACCAGAAGTACACCAGCGTCGAGTCGTCGGCCGGATCGCCCAGCACCGCGGTCCCGAAGACCAGCGCGGCCACCGGCGCCAGGAACGACAACCCCGCCACGTCGGCCAGATCGGCAGCGCGCTGCAGCGGGTTGACGGTGACGCTCGAACCGACCCGCCACGCCACCACTACGACCAACGCCGCGGCGACCGCGAAGCCCACGAGGCGCGCCCGCGACGCCGCGGTCCGAACGAACGTGCGGATCAGCTCGGCGGCCTCGAGCAGCGCCGAGCCGGACACCGCGTTCATCGGTCGCCCCTCGGGACTTCCATGAGGTACCGGAACACGCTCTCGAGGTCGTCGTCGAGGGGTCGGATCTCGTCGATCGACGCGTCGACCCGCCGCGCTTCGCCTGCCACCACGCGGGCGAAGCGGGCCACATCGGTGGTGGCCACGTCGATCCCCTCAGGGGTCAATTGCAACCCGACCAGGGTGCCGGTCGCCATCAGCGCAGTGGCCAACACGCCCGGCCGATCGGTGCCGATGCGGATTCGGTGAGGCCGATCGTCCATGAGCTCGCGGATGCGGTTGACGTCACCCACCGCCGCCAATCGGCCCTGGGCCATCACCAGCACACGCGACTCGAAACGATCGACCTCGTCGAGCACGTGCGACGAGATGATCACGCAGCGCCCCTGGGAGCCGAGCGCGACCAGCGTGTCGATCATGCGAGATCGCTGCCGCGGGTCGAGGCCGTTCAACGGCTCGTCCGCCACGATGATCGACGGACCGTTGACCAACGCCTGGGCGATCTTCGCTCGCTGCCGCATGCCTTTGGAGTACGTCGACATGTCGCGAGGATCGGCCGGGTCGAGCTCGACGGCTTCGAGCGACGCGATGGCGGCGATGCGAGGCTCGGCGACACCGTGCAGTCGCCCGGCCAGCTCGACGAACTGCAACGCCGTGGTACGCGGCAGCACCCGTTCCTGCTGGGGCACCAACCCGACGAATCGGTACACCCGGGGCTCGTTGCGGGGATCGTGACCGTGAATGCGCACCACACCGCGACTGGGCGGTGTGAGCCCACAGGCCAACCGCAGCACGGTCGACTTGCCGGCGCCGTTGGGGCCGAGCAACGCAGTCACGCCCGGCCCGATCTCACAGGTCATCTCCGACACCGCCACCACACCGCGGTACAGCTTCGACACCTGATCGAGCGCCACCATCGGCGCGCCGTGGACCGCGTCGATCGGCTTCACTGCGACGCCCCGGTCACTTGGTCACGTCCATCCGCCGGTACCGCCACGCCACCACCGCGATCGACGCGCTGACCCAGGCGAGACACGCCGCGTAGATCAGCGACGCCGGCACCTCGGTCTCGGCGTTGAGGACGATGCCCGATGGCTCGCCGAACACCCGGAAGACCAGTTCGTAGGGCAGTGTCGACAGGTTCAGCAGACCCCACCGATTGCTGGCCTGGCCTTGCAGCACCAACAGTCCGAGCAGACCCGACACGCCGACGAACAACGCGATGAACGTCGCCGATGCCGCGGCCTTGCGGCTGGTGATCGACGAGATGGCCAGGGCGACCGCAGTGTCGAGCATCGCCACACCGAGCCCCGCGCCCACGATTCGACCGAACGTCGCGGCCCACGCCGCGAATCCGTGCGGCCCGACGCCCTGGGTCGAGTAGCCGATCAGCAGAATCACTCCCGGACCGACAGTGACCGCGCACGTGATCATGAGCACGGCCATCGCCTTGGCCGCCAGGTAGGTCCAGCGGTCCAACGGTGATGCCAGGTACAGGCCCAGCATGCCGGTGCGTCGATCGGGGCACAGCACCTCGGGGGCGACGAACGCGGCGAACACGACGATGGCCAACGTGACCGACAGGTAGAGCGCGGCGTAGGTGGGGACGAACTGTTGGGCCATGGCGCGGCCGGGCACCACACCGCCCTTCTGCAAGCGATTGCCCAGCACGACCACCCCCACGTACACCGCGGTGGGGACATAGGCGAGCACGATCACCAGGATCGGGAAGACCTTGGTGCGGGCCGGGCGGTGGATTCCGAGGCACCGCTGCACGGTGAAACGGATGACCGAGCGCATCGCCGCCCACACGCCCAAGCGAGGCCCGTCGTAGCGTCGGTATCCCCGCTCGAGGATCTCAGTGGTGCTCACGCGGGGCGACCCAGCACGATGTCGGACAACGACCGGACCATCGGGCGCAACTCGCGCACACCCACCCCCGAGATGGCCAGCTCGTCGCGCACCAGCCGGTGGAGGTCGTCGGTGTCGAGCGAGGTGGAGGACACATCGAGTCGTCCACGTTCAACCGTGACCGCGAGGCCGCGGTGGACCAACGCGTCGGCCAACGCGGTGGCGTCGCCGTCGACAGTCAGCCGCAATCCCCGTTCGTTGCCACGGAGGTCGGCCAACGCGCCGGAGGCCACGACCTTGCCCCCGTCGAGCACCACGACGCGATCACACGTCCGCTCCACTTCGTCGAGCAGGTGTGAGGACACGATCACGTCGATGCCCACGTCGCGACCGACACGGCGGATCAGATCGAGCATCGAGTCGCGCTGGGACGGATCGAGGCCGTCGGTCGGCTCGTCGAGCAAAAGCAACGACGGTCCCGGCGCCAAGGCCGCGGCCAACTTCACCCGCTGGCGCTGACCGGTCGACAGCGTGCCCAACGCCCGGAACCGCTCCTCCCCCAACGCCACCCACCACAGCGCGTCGGAGGCCCTCGACGCCGCTTCGGCCGGCGGTAGGCCGTGGATCTCCGCCAGATGCCGCACGTAGTCGACGGCCGGCAGATCCGGCGGTAGGAGGTGATGTTCAGGCGCGTAGCCGATGCGAGCCCGCACCTCGGGGCCGGACCGCAACGGATCGAGCCCGAGCACTTCGAGGTGCCCGGAGTCGGCGCGATGCAGCCCCAACATCATCGACATGAGCGTGGTCTTGCCGGCGCCGTTGGGGCCGAGCAGTCCGGTGACCCCCGGCTCGATGTCGAAGCTGGCCTCGTGCAACACGGTGGTCGTGCCGAAGCGCTTGGTCACCGATCTTCCTGCGACGACGACCGACATGGCCGTCAGCTTGTCACGGCGCGCCGGTCTCGCAGTCGCTCTCGCACTCGTTCTCGCCCGAATCGATCCCCTCGATGACCGCCGCCATGATGCGGCCGAGCTGGCCCACCTGCGCGGGGCTCAGGTGGTCGAACAGCGCGCCGCGCACGCTGGCCACGTGCTCGGGAGCCACCAGGGCGACCATCTCGACGCCGGCGTCGGTCAGCACACAGAAGGCGCTGCGGGCGTCAGTCGGACATTGCCGCCGCTCGACCAGGCCTGACTGCTCGAGGCGCTGGAAGCGATAGGTGAGGAACGGCTTGGGCAGCCTCAACTGCGCGGCCAACTCGCCGAGACGAAGTTGACGGTCGGGCGCCTCGGACAGCATGGCGAGGATGCCGTAGTCCTCCGGAGACAGACCCCGGGCCTTGAGCGCACGGTCGAGAAGTCGGCCGACGACCGACGTCCCGGTCACGTAGGCGCGCCAGGCCTGTTGCTCGGCATCGGACAACCACTGCCCTGGCGGGGGGACGTCACTCATGGAAATCATCGTAGCTGGGGTTGTTTGAAATCGAACGAACTGGTATGTTTGAATTCAAACAAGTTCCGGAACCACCAAGGAGATCGCCATGAGCGACACCACCCCCACCATCGACCCGACCCGCACCGTTGACGGGCACACCGTCCCCGCGGCCGGTGCCTACTCCGTTGACCCATCCCACTCGAGCGTGGGCTTCGTGGCTCGTCACCTGATGGTGACCAAGGTGCGCGGCAACTTCACCGACTACACCCTCGAGCTGCACATCGCCGAGGTTCCCGAGGAGTCGAAAGTGGACGTGGTCATCCAGGCCGCCAGCATCTCCACCGGCGACGCCGGCCGCGACGGTCACGTGACCTCACCCGACTTCCTCGACGTCGAGCAGTTCCCGACCTTGGAATTCCATTCGACCTCGGTCACCGCGACCGGTTCGCAGTGGGCCGTCGCCGGCGACCTGACCGTGCACGGTGTCACCAAGCCGGTCACGCTCGAGGTCGTCTTTGCCGGTGTGGCGGCGGATCCGTGGGGCAACCAGCGCTCACTGTTCTCCGGTGAACTTGAGTTCGACCGTGAAGACTTCGACCTGACCTGGAACCAGCCCCTCGCCGGTGGCGGCGTGCTCGTCGGCAAGAAGGTCAAGGTCGAGATCGAGATCCAGGCCCTTCCCGCCAGCTGAGCGGTCATCCGCGCCGCACGGTCGACGCGTCGAGCCCCAAGAGCTCGATGGTCGTCCGACCGGCGCGCAGCCCCTCGATGATCGCCCCCTCCTTGTCGACCTTGGCTCGTGCCCGGTCGACGATGGCGGGGGCGTCGTCGCGCGGCAGCACCACCACGCCGTCGCCGTCGGCCACCACCCAGTCGCCCGGCATCACCTCGACACCCCCGATGGTCACGGTCCCGCCGACCGTTCCACCCGTCTTGGTGGGACCGACCGGGGTGACGCCGGATGCGAACACTGCGAACCCGACCTCCGCGGTGGCGGCAACATCGCGCACCGGCCCGTCGACCACCGCTCCGGCAACCCCTCGCTGTTGGGCGGCCAACGCCAGGACGTCACCCCAGATCGCCGCGTCGCGGGTCCCGTCGATGACCCCGACGACCACGACCGAGCCCGACGGTGCCTCGGCGACCGCCACCTGCACCGCCAGGTTGTCGCCGGCAGCCACCTCGGCGGTCACTGCCGGGCCGGCGAGCGTCGCGCCCACCGAGGAGGCGGTGATGCCCGACACGTGATGGGCTCCTCCGTCGCACAACGCAGACGTGCCGAGATCGAGCAGTTCAGTCGGTGCCAGTTCCACCTCCGCAGTCTGGTCGTAGCCTGGGGGACATGTCGGAATTCGAAGAGCCGGAACCTCTCGACGAGCCACCGGCCGACCACTTCGAAGAACACGACGACATTCTCCCGTCTCGGTCGGCCGATCGGTTCCGGCGCACGACGGCCGGCCACATGCTGGGTGCGGCCGGATTGGCCATCGAGCAGTTGCTCCAGGTACCGCGAGAGCAGGCCCCCATCGAGGTCCTTGCGCCGGGCGCTCCTCCGGGGGGACGCGAGACCGAAATGGACCTCGATGCCGACGACCCGTCAGCTTCGGTGGTCACCTTCCGCCCCAAGCACTGAGGGCGCGCCAGCTCAGGCGCGGTGGCCGAGGCGGACCGACAGCAGACCCGTTGCCTCGACGACGGCAGCTGCCGTCTCGGTCACGATCGGACGAAGCCGCTCCAACGGTCCACACACGCTGATCACCGCGGTCACTCCGTCGGCGTCGAACACCGGTGCCGCCACCGATGCCGCGTCGACCTGGCGTTCGCCGAGGCTCACCGCGTAGCCCCGCGCGCGGATCTGATCGAGCTCACGTTCGAGGGCATCTCGGTCGGTGATGGTGTTGTCGGTGACCGCCTCGAGCGGGCGTTCCGACAGATACGCCTCCCGCTCGGCCGCGTCGACGAACGCCAGGAACGCCTTGCCCGACGCACCGGCGTGCAGCGGAAACGGTTGGCCCAACTGCACCGTCATACGAACTTCACGAGCGGGCGTGACCTGATCGACGTAGAGCCGAGTCGTGCCGTTGCGCACCGACAGCGTGGCCGTCTCGTCGGTAGCGGCCGAGAGCTGCTGCATGGTCTCCATCGCCAGATTCCGGACGTCGAGTCGGTCGCGGTAGGCCGCAGCCAGCTGCAGCACGGCGGGGCCGAGCGTGTAACGCCGGCTCTCGGCGTCGACGACCACGAGGTTGCGCTCGCGGAGCGACGTGAGGATGCGGTGGACCACTGCTTTGGAGATCTCGAGCGTCTTGGCGATCTCGGTCACGCCGAGGTCGGGTTGGTCGTCCTGGGCGAAGAGGAACAGCACGTCGGCGGCACGTTCGATGCTGGCGACGCTGCGCCCGGGGGCATCTGCCGACCGATCGGTCGACGAGTTCACTTCGGTCATGGGACCTCTCCGTTCATGTGACACGAGCGTAACCGCCCCCGCCCGCCCGTTCCGCTGAGCGGAACTGCGTTACCCGCCCGAGCTGCGCGCCCGAGCGGTGAGGGGCCACGGCCGTCAGCCGGCGCCGGAGATGAACCCCAGCCACGTCCTCCATTGGTCACGCTGGTGAGGCACCAGGCAGATCGAAGACGGAGTCTGTGTGGTGCTGATCACCACGGTGAGGCATGCGTTCAGCTCTTGTGAGAGGTCGGCGTGATCGACGACGAGTTGCTCACGACTCCCGATCGCCAACACCTGCCCGGACTCACTGTCGCACGGGACCTTGGCCCACTTGTGTTGGTCCGACCCGACGCGGTTCACGCAGTCGCCGACCACCAGCGGATCAGATACCCAGCCGACCGGGGCACGCCAGTGCTGAGTCGCGTCGTTGAGTTGTTGGGCAATGGCAGGGGGCGGGGCCTCGTCGCCGGGCGTGACGGCGAAGGTGGCTCCCGGGTTCACCGGCGCTTCGTTCTCGCCGGCCGGCAGCAGTGTGGGGGCGGGGGCCACAGCGGTGGTACTGACCGCAACGGTTGTCGTCGCGGCGATCGTCGTGGTCGGCCTGGCCACGGCCTTGGTCGTGTCGTCGCCCCCGACGACCTTCCACGCAACCAGTCCACCGATCACGAGCACCACCACCGCCGCAATGGCCAACACTGCCGTTCGGGACTGCTTGCCGGCGGCGTCAGCGGGGGCCTCCGCCACGGCGGAGAACTGCGCTCCGGGCTGCTCCACCGGCTCAGGCGGCGTGATGAACTCTTCGACCGCCTCGGGAGCGGGGGGCGGGGTGGGACGAGGCGGTTTCGGCTTGGCCGCGGCCGACGGTTTCGGCACGGTCTCTTCCACGAATTGTTCGACGAGTTGGTCGAGGGACATCTCGGGCATCATCTCGGGCCGAGGTGGGGCGGGCCGAACAACACGATCGGCTTCGTCGATGTCGTCGTCCCAGTGACCTTCCTGGTCCGGTCCCCCGATGACCCGCTCGTAGCGCTCGGGCTTCGGCCACATCGTGGGGCGAGCGGCGATCTCCAGCTCATCGGCCAACGCGCTGGCGGTCGGATGCCGCTGATCCGCGGTCGGCGACAGACTCTTGGCCAGGGCTGCCATCATGGCGGGCGGCACGTCGTCACGGTCGATGGCCGGCACCGCACCACCGAACACTCCGGCAAATCTGGTGGTGCCGTCGAGGGCGATGTAGATCGTCGACGCCAGCTGATAGATGTCGTCCGAGATCGACTTCGGGTCCGACGACGTGCCGTCATCGACCGCGCTCCCGAAGCTGATGTCGGTGAATTGGGCCTCGCCCCCGTCGGAGATGAGGACCTTCTCAGGTCGAACTTGG
>JBBQLA010000023.1:0-11301 GCA_038327485.1 Acidimicrobiales bacterium | reverse complement strand
TGCGGTGCGCTCCACGAGCCAGTGGCGACGGTCAACCTCGACCACCCGAAGATCGGGTAGGTGGTGATGTCGATCACCGAGGCGTCGCCAGACATCATGAAGTTGAACGGGCTCACCCCAGCGGGAAGCGGGAAGTCGGACGCTGCGCCACCCGGGTGCTGAATCCGGATGAAGTAGGCGTTGGCGTAGATCCCGTCGGGGTCATAGCCGGAACAGCCCCGGCTCGTCGCCACCACGCTGCCGTCGCTCGAGATGGCGACCTGATCGAACATGTTGTCGATGGTCGCCCACACCGGGCAACCGGATGGGGCCGTCACGAGCTGTGTTGCGTGAGTCTGCCGGTCGTAGCGGAAGGCGTTGGTGTAGCCGGCGGGCGTGGTCGTGGCGGTGAGGTCGGTGGCTCGCGAGGTGAAGGCGACGTAGCGTCCATCGGCCGAGACGTCGATGGCGTTGTGCGTGGTGAGCACGTTCGCGGGCTCCTCGAACGGGCTCGGAGCCGCGCTGTTGTTCTCGGCGCCGCTGGCGGCGTTGCCGTTGGTGATCCGCTCGGTCACTCCGGTGGTGCGGTCATAGGCAAACACGTCGGCCAAGTCGCCGTTGGCATCGGCGCCAGGAGTCAGGTCGGTTGCCTTCGAAGCGAACACCACCACGTTGCCGTTGGAGGAGATGGTCGCTGCACCCGAAGTGCCATTGCCCGACGTCACCGTGGTGCTCGTCAACGGGACCGGCGCGACCGCCGGTGGCGTGCAGCTGGAGGCCAACAACATCGCTGCCCCGACCACGACCGATGGAACCAGAACTCTCCGCATGCGATGCCCCCAGGCTCCCGGAATCCACCTTCCGTTATTGATGACTCTTGTATATTCATCACTTCATGGCAAGAAATCTGTCCTCCTCGTCGGAGTCAGCAGTGCGTTCCACTGAGCGGAACGGCGTTACCAGCGAGCGGTTATGCTGCCGCGGATGGAAACCACTCGGAGCATCGCCCAGATCAGCGACGCCGCGGCACCCGTCGACGTCACCGATGACTTCCTCCGCCTCAAGGCGGAGATCGACTCCATGGCCGAGCAGGTCAAGGCCCGCTTCGAGCTGATTCCCGACCCGTCGGTCGAGGAGTTCCACACCTATGGCGTCGAAGGCGGGCCGACCGGATCGATCAATGCGTTCACAGGCCCCGAGGTCGACTGGATGGTGCACTCCCACCTGGGGAACCCGTCGATGGGATTCACCAACTTGCACCTCACGTGCTGGCTCGGTCCGCACACGTGGGTGCCGCATCTGGGCATGGCCTTCGGCACGTTGCCGGACTACTGGTACTTCGTCGATTTCGTCCCTCGCAAGGACGGTCTCGTCGAAGCCGAGTACCTCGATCGCTACTACGAGCCCGACAACGCCGAGTACATGGCCCTTCGTAACGAGCCGGGCTTCTCGCCGTTCGTGAGCCAGACCTTGTACATCCGCCAGTCGGTCTCGAACACTGCGTTGTGCTTCGTGTGCGAGCGTCGACCCGAGACGCTCGACCGCATGATCGAGCTGGCCAACGGCCGCCTCGAGCGGTGGTTCGAGCACCTCGACGCCGGCGACCCCGTCGATCCGTCCGAGCGAGCGGCGCTCGCGGCGCGTGATCTCCGGGTACGGCGCAATGTGGCCGACCGCGATCCCGCCAACGTCATGGGCGTGAGATTCTTCGGGGAACAAATGACCGAACGCCTGGTTCGATCCCTGTGGGGTGGCGACCGCGTCAACCCCCGTCCGACCTGACACCCGCTCCCCGAGAATCTGAGGTTCCGATGCTCAAGAACCATTGGTACGCCGTCGAGTTCGGCGAGGAGGTCACCGACACGCCGCACAAGACCGAGGTGATGGGCCAGCACCTGGTCATCTACCGCGACTCGCACGGCACGCCGGTGGCGCAGTCCGACATCTGCATCCATCGCGGTGGTCCGCTGTCGGGCGGCAAAGTCAAGGGCGACTGCATCGAATGCCCGTATCACGGCTGGCAGTACGACCCGTCGGGCCGATGCACCGTGATCCCGGCCAACCGAGAAGGTCTGCCGATCCCCAAGAAGGCCCGAGTCGACGCCTACCCCTGCGTCGAGCGCTACGGAATGATCTTCGTGTTCCTCGGCGATCTGGCCGAGGCCGACCGACCGCCCATCCCCGACCTGTCCGGCGAGGGGCTCGAGTCGGTGGCGGCCGCCGAGCACAGCGGCATGCGCTCCATCCGAGGTGAGTTCGCCTGGAACGCCAACTTCGAACGCGTGCTCGAGAACGCCGTCGACATCGCCCACGCGCCGTTCGTGCACGCCGGCAGCTTCGGCAATCCCGACTCACCGGAGGTCGAGGACTACGAGGTCGAGGAACGATACGACGGCGAGTACCTCGTCGAGATCGCCGCCACCGTCAATCTCGTGGCACCCGCACCCAGCGGCGTGTGGGCGTTGCTGTCCCGGGGCAAGGAGCGGCCGCCGGTGCGCACCCGAACCGCCATCTTCCCGCCCAACCTGTCGATGCTCGAGGTGAACACGCCGATCGGGCAGATCAAGATCTTCACGTTCATCGTGCCGGTCGACGAGCATCACTCGGTGTCGAAGTGGCGCATGTTCCGCAGCTTCTTCACAGCACCGTGGGCCATCACCCTCTTGCGAGCCGACAAGGACAGCTGGCGCCGCACCAACAAGATCTTCCTGGAAGATCAGCCGACCGTCGAAGGGCAGCGACCCGAGTTGGTGCCGTTCGATCTGTCGGCAGAACTGCACGTGAAGGCCGACGCCTTGCAGTTGGTGTACCGCCGTTGGCGCCAGGCCGGCCTCGACAAGGGCTGGGGGTTCGACGAGCACATCGTGTCTGATCCCGACAGCGAGCGAGTGGTGCGGGTCATCCCCTCGCCGGCGCGACGCGAGCATCCCGAGCTGGCCAACGCCTGGGTGCTGAAGGAAGTCGAAGCGGCCGAAGCCCGGCGCGATGTCGCGCCCGAACAGAGAACCGAGAGCGCCACATGAGCCTCCCCCACCAGCTGTGCTGGTCCACCGTGCAGACCATCGTGGATCGACTGGCCCTGACCGAGATCCCCGGCGACGCCACCCCCGAGCGATTGGTGCTCACCAGCCCGATGGTGCCCGACGGGCCGGTCGGCAACCTGCGGGTGTGGACCGGCGGCGGCCTGAACCTCGTGTACGTGGGAATGACCGTCGACCTGATCAAGCTCGACAGCCACATGATGTTCGCCTTCACTGCGCTCGACTCTGCGGTGCCGCACTTCACCCTCGACTCGGTCGGCAACGACGACGACTTCGCCTTCCACCTCGACTTGATCCCTCGGCTCGACCTCGGCGCCAACCTGGCCTACATGGACCACTGCTACGCGCCGCTCACGCCGATCCGCGAGGCCGGCCAAGCCATCGCCGGGTTGACCCCGGCCAACATCGGGCCACGGCAGTGGGCGTTGATGAGCGAGTGGATGATCGTGAACCGGGCGTCGCAGCCCGCGTTCGAAGAGATCTCCACCACTGTGTCGGCGTACCGCGATCACTGGCTCGACCTCGTCGAAGCGGGCATCCCGAACGAGCTCACCGACGACACCGACGCCGCGCAGCTGGCCACCCGCGATCGTCGCAACCGCGACGCCATCTTCAACCCCGACGTCGACCTGGTGTGGGCCCGTGTCAGCCAGCTCGTCGGCGAGGAGCAGTCCGAACACATCCGCCTCACCCTGGCCACCCAGGGCAACCTCATCGGAGCCTGACATGAGCGACGCGACCACCGACGCGACCACCGACGACGCCAGCAACTGGCAGCAGCAGATCGAGGGCGAGTGGTACGGCAACCCATCGGTCTTTGATCCCGAGGGCAATCACACCGGATGGATCAAGGTGGCTCGGTCGTCGGTGTTCAAGGACGGCGCGACCACCTATTACATGGACACGCGGTTCGACAACGTCGGCCCGCTTCGCAACCGTCTCGAGGTCACCGAATTCGCCTTCGGCCTGAAGGACAGCGACACCAACCGCATCTACATGGGCCCCGACTTCATCGGTGCCGGTCATCCCTACGGCACACTGGTCGACGCCCACTACTACTCGCCCGGGTGGCGGGCCGACCTCCGCACGATGGTGCACATCCTTCCCGACAACGAGACCCAGGTGTACAGCTCACTGCTGTTCGACGGGCCGGCCATCTGCGCGGTGTTCAACGGCGTCTACAAGGTCGCGTTCGACTACGACACCAACGCCGAGACGAAGACGCGCATCGACGAGTTCTGCGCGGCGGATCGCCTCGTCGGACGCAAGCCCCACGATCTGCCGGCCAAGACGGCGGGCACGTGGAACGGCGAGCTGCAGTGCTACGGACCCGACCAGCAGTTGGCCGGCAAGGTCGACGTGTCGATCCGCCACGAGCCCACGTCGTTGCTGCGAGCTCGCCAGACCGTGGATATCAGCGGCCTCTTCTCTCGCCGCTACAGCTTCGACCGCTACCACGACGGCAACCGCCACACCTACGACGGGCCCGACCTCTACGGCAACGCCATCGCGTATGGCCGTGCGCTGTACACGACCCAGCACGCCTACGGCGAGGCGTGGAAGATCCAAGGTCGCGAGTTCCTTTATGACGACGAGCTCAACCTGTCGGCGTGCTGGAAGATGTTCGACGGCGATCGTCTCGAGTACATGATGTACGGGGCCTTGGCCTGGACCGGTGACTGACACTTCGATGGGCTCGGCGCTCGGTCCTGCGCTGGGCTCGGCCGTCGGCGTGGTGGTGGGGGCAACCGACGTGGCGGCCACCCTGGAGTTCCTCGCTCGCTTCGACTTCGGCCACCTGACGATGGTCGACGCCGAAGTCCACGCCCGCGTGAGCGGGGGCCACGGCGTGCCGATCATCGTCGTCGCGGCGACCGGTGCCGGCGAGGCGCCGCGTGACTACGAGCAGCGAGCTCGAGCCATCGACATCTACACCGGTGACCTCGACGCGGCGCTCGACGCGCTCGACGGCGAGCTGCGCTCCCCCATCGGCGTGATCGAACTCGGTCCGGTGAAGATGCGCCAAGCGTTGGTCACCGGGCCCGACGGACTGCCCATCGTGCTGGTGGAATCGACGCACCGTCGAGCGTCGATCCTCGACACCGAACCGCACCGCCTGTTCAGCGATCCACACTCGGTGGTGTGGTGCGTGGCCGATCGCGACGCCGAGGCGACGTGGTGGGTCGAGCGGCACGACATGACCAAGGGCATGGACCTGGCGTTCGAAGAGCCAGCGGTGTCGGAGTACCTCGGTCTCCCCGATTCACCGGTGCGCATCGAGATGACCATGCTGTCCGACGCGAACGTGTCGTCGCTGCGCCTCGAGCTGTTGGCCTTCCCCGATCACCCGAGCGAGCCGGCACCGGTCGGCGCCGATGCCGCCGGCATCAGGGCGCTCCGATTCGGCACCGCCGACGCGCCCACTGCATGTTCGCCCGGCGGGATCGTTTACCAGAGCTGATCAGTCGGCGAGCAGGCGGCGAGCGTGCCGCACCACGGCTTCGTCGACCATGCGGCCGTCGCGTCCGACGAACACACCCTCGCCCCGACCGATGGCGTCGTCGAAGCTGGTCACCAGCGCGCGAGCTTCATCGAGCTCCGCCGCGCTCGGCGTGAACACCGCGGCCACCACTGGCACTTGATCGGGATGGATGCACGAGCGAGCACCGAAGCCTTGTCGTGCCAGGGCCTCGGTGCTCGCGCGCAACGTGTCGAGATCGCGGAACTCCGTCGACACCGGACCGGTCGGCGGGTCGATGCCCGCAGCGGCCGAGGCCACCACCACCTGGGACCGAACGGCCAGCAGTTCGCGATCGTCGGGACTCGGGCGGATGGCCAGCTCGGCGGTCAGATCGGCCTCACCGATGGCCAGGGTGCGAACTCTCGGGTGGGCCGCGATGGCCGGCGCATCGAGCAGACCCCGCGCTGACTCGACCAACGCCACCACTCGCGTCTGAGCCGAGCCCAACAGCTCGTCGAGCTCGTCGAGTCGAGCGGTGGTGGCCTTGGACAGGCAGATGGCGTCGATGCGCCCCAGCACCGGTAACAGCGCAGCCAGATCGGCGCGCAACTCCGTGGAGTTCACCCGAACCAACAGCGCGGGCGATGCCGAGGTCGCGGCGGCCAGGAACCGGCCCACCTCGAGTCGAGCGAGATCCTTCGACGATGGCGCCACGCCGTCCTCGAGATCCAGGATCACCGCGTCGACCCGTTGGGCCACGGCCTTGGTCATGCGATCGGGGCGGTCTCCCGGCGCATACAGATACGTCCGATGCATCGAGTCGGTCTAGCGCCTCGACCAGAGCAGGAGCGACAGGGCGCCGTTGGGGACACCGATTCCGGTGAGCGTGTCGTAGCCCGGCCCGGTCACCAACGTCTGCAGACCCGAGTTGAAGGTGCGTGCGGTGGGATCGGTGAAACCGTCGGCGGCGTTCTCGCCGTTCACGAAGTTGCGACGGGCCACCGCCAGCTTCGCTCCCGACGTGACGTCGCGAACTCCGAGCGTGCGGTTGATCGACCGGTACAGCACCGGGTTGGCGAAGCCGGTGGGCCGACCGCGGACCTGATCGACCAGCGCCATGACTCCGGCGAACAGCGGCGAGCTCAGGCTGGTACCGCCGATGCGGTACTCGTCGTAGCTGACCCCTTCGGCGAAGGTCTGGGTCTGACCGACGAGGAAGCCGGTGTTGGGGTCGCCGACCATGGCCACGTCGGGCACGACCCGGGCGGGGGCGGTGCCGAGTGCGGTCGAGGTGCGACGAGGAACGGTGCCGCGCTGGTACCAGGGCTGCGCGTAGATGCGGCTGGGGCCACCGCCGGCGCCGTAGAGGAAGTCGCTGGCGTCGGGGGTGTCCCAGGCATTGGTGGCGGTGTCGAGAACGCTGATGCCGGTGGACCAACCCTGCTCGACGGCGGTGTGGCCCTTGCGGTCGATGGCGATGCTGGTGCCGCCGACGGCGGTGACCCACGGCGATGTCGCCGAGAAATCCGCGGCGGGCAGGGGACCCGGGGCGCCGTTCTCATCGACATAGTCGGGGTTGGCGCTCTCGTCACCGTCGTCGCCGGAGCTGAAGTACAGGCCGATGCCCTCGGCCGCAGCCTGCAGGGTGATCTGGTCGAAGGCACGGATCTCGGCACGGGGCACGAAGACCTCGCCGAGGTTGCCGTAGGAGTTGGAGATGATCTGGGCCCGTTGATGGTCGACCAAGTCGAGCAGCACCGCGTTGATGTCGTCGTCGTTACAGCTCTCGGCACCGGCGTAGACGATCTTGGCGCCGGGAGCCGTGGCGTGAACCGCTTCGACGTCGAGAGTCTGTTCGCCGTACCAACCCTGCGGGTCACACGGATCGTCGGCCGACGCATCGAACACGCCCGGCGGCACGATCTCGCTGTACTGGTTGGCCTTGAGCGGGTGGGCGGGGTCGTTGCGCCGGGCGTACTGCGCGGCGTCGGCGTAGATGGTGGGCGACGCGAACGCATCGATGATCCCGACCGTGGTTCCCCGGCCGTCGACCCCGAAGGCCACCGGCACATCGAGCCCGTAGGCCGAGCGGATCTGCGCGGGCTTGTACCCGCACGGCGCCCATGACAGCGGGGCGAAGCCGAGGAGGCGGGGCAGTTCGGTGGCGGGCTTCTCGCCGAAGTAGCTCGAGCAGGGCCCGGCATTGCGGAAGCCTGGGCTCGGGTCGGCCGACGGCGACACGGCTGGAGCGGGATCGCCTCCTTCGGTGTTGGGATGGGCGAAGGCGCCCGTGGCGGTCAGACCCGAGATTCCGTCGACGATCCCGGCGAGCGACGCGGGCACCGTCGGGTCCGCAGTGATGGACCGGACGACGTGGTCGGCCACGGCGAACTTGGCGAAGCCCACTCCGAACGCCGCAGACAACTTCGCGGCCGTCCCGGTCGCCTCGACAGTGAAACGGTTGTCGGGGATGGCGCCGATTCGCAGGCCTTGCGAGGTGAGCCAGCTGGTGACCTTGGCGACGTCGGCCGCCGTCGGCGAGAACCTGGCGCGGAATGCCACCGCGTCGACGAACTTGCCGTAGCTGGGCGAGTCGGGATCACTGACCGCTGTGGCCAGCGCCTCAGCGCCGGCTTGGTCGTGGAGCTTGAGGGTGACGCGCACTCTCAGCTGATCCGACCCGGCCACGTCACCGCGACGGCGGGCTGCGGTCGCCCACGACGGATGCACACCGGTGAGCGAGACCTTGGTCTCGGCGCCGGCGCTCACACCCCCGCCCACCGACATCGCCGCGGCCGTGAGACCGATCACTACGAAACCCGACAGGACCCGCTTCGCCATGTTGTGAACTCCAGCTCTGCCCGTTCGTTCAGGCAGGCCGCACCATATCGTCGCGACTCCACTCGAAGACGCTGAAAGTTGCAGCTCACGACGGAGCTGATGGCGCCGATGGAAGGACGTGACGCGACGACACCTTCCGACTGCCGCCAAGGTGGCCATCGTCACGCCGACGCTGGTCGTGCTCCTGCTCGCCATCGGCATTGCCTCGTTCCCCAATCGCAACCTGAGCCGGACCGAGCGGGCTGACGTCGCACAGGTGTCCACCACCGCAGTGGCCCGCCCGCCGGCGGTGTCGGTCACTGCGTCGTCGACGACGGTCGCTCTGGCACCTGGCGAAGTGCCGACCCACGTCGAGGGCGTCACCGTCGAACGGACCGACGCCGTGGCAGTGCAACTGCTCCAGCTGCGTCTGCTGATCGCCGACCTACTTCAGCGGGTTGCCGCTCTCGAGCGTCGAGGCCGCTGACCCCGGTCGATCCACGTCCATCTCGGGTTGTTCCAACCCTTGAGCGGGATCGAACGAGCCCGAGTTCGCCGGGTCGACTAGGTCGTCGAAGCGATCGATGCGGCGCAGCGACGGGAACAGCACCGTGAACGCCGCCACCACACCAATGGTGGCGAACCCTCCGAACGCAATCGACGCCGGCGCTCCGATCGCTTGGCCTAACGCGCCCGACTCGAACGCACCGAGCTCGTTGGACGCGCCGATGAACACCGCTTCGACTGCCATCACTCGACCTCGCACGTGGTCGGGGACGATGAGCGGCGTGAGGGTCGAGCGGATGAACACGCTGATGGCATCGGCGCCTGACAGCACGAACATCATGAGGAACGCGATCCAGTAGTTGCGCGTGAAGCCGAGCACCACGGTGGCCGAACCGAAGATCGCCACCACCGTGAAGAGCGTGTTGCCCACGTGTCGCTTCAATGGCCGCGACGCCAGGCACAAGGTGACGGCTGCGGCGCCGATGCCACCGGCGGCCCGAAGCCAGCCCAGCCCCGCCGCGCCTGCGCCGAGTCGTGTCTGAGCGATGGCCGGTAGCAACTCGACGGCACCACCGAACAACACGGCGAAGAGGTCGAGCGAGATGGCCCCCAACAACATGGGGGTGCGCCGCACGACCCGGAAGCCTTCGCGAGCCTCGTGCAGGCGCGTCGCC
The DNA here is from genome assembly GCA_038327485.1 of Acidimicrobiales bacterium. Classification (GTDB taxonomy): domain Bacteria; phylum Actinomycetota; class Acidimicrobiia; order Acidimicrobiales; family Microtrichaceae; genus JBBQLA01. The sequence continues at coordinate 1,819 of JBBQLA010000023.1, read as the reverse complement.
GATGACACCACGTGCGCCGCCTGCGCCGCGTGCGCCGCCTGGGCCGACTCGAGCACCTGCACCGCGAACATCGCCACGGCACCGAGTCCCAACAACACGGCGGTCGCCACGAACGGCAGGGCCGGGTTCACCACGTAGAGCAGTCCCCCCATGACGGGACCGACGATCACGCCGCTCTGCCACGCCAAGCTGGTCAACGGGATCACCCGTGGCAGCAGTCGGCGTTCGACCAGGTCGGCCGGCAACGCTCGAGACGCTGGGGTGGCGAACGCTCGGCCGACGCCGAGGCCGAACACCAACGCCAGGATGGATGGCAGCGAGTCGGCGCCCCGATGCACGACCCACGCCAGGCCCAACGCGCACCCGAGCTCGAAGACCAACGCCAGCTGAACCACTCGACGACGATCGAAGCGATCGGCCACCGGTCCGGCGACCACGACCAGCAGTGCCGCAGGGATGAACTGGGCCAGACCGAGGAAGCCCAGGTCGATCTCGCGCTGGGTCATGTCGAAGACGTATTTGCCCAGCGCGGTGATCTGGGCGGCGGCCGCAGCGGTGACGCAGAAGGTCGATACCACGTAGGCCGCCACCGGCCGTTGGCGAATCGGCGATCGATCGATCTGCGCATTGGACGCAGCCTGCTCGGTCACGCGCCGCCCCTCTCGAGTCGGATTCATTGCGCCGACAGGTGATGACCGTTTAGCGTTTCGTTCAGGAGAACCCCGTTCCGCTGAGCGGAACAAGGGTCAGGCGGGGCTCGATGGGCCGGAGGATGGAAAAATGTCGTCACCACGGTCGTCATCGGCAGCGAGAGTGCCATCGGGTCGACCGGCTCGACTGGTGACGACGTTCACCCGCGCCGGCCTCGCGCTGATCGTCGCCGCCATGGCGTTGTATTTCGTGCCCGTCAATGGCGTCGGAGCGACCGCCACCACGCCGACGCTGTCGACCTTCAAGTGCAACACCAACGTGGGCGGCTTCTACCTCGGACTGACCGCCAGCGGCTCGGCCACCGTCTCCCTCGACGTTCCGGCCACCATCACTCCCGGCGTCGCCACCAATATCAACGTCCTCCTCGCCGGCGGTCCCCTCAACGGCCCCATTGCACTCGACACCACCATCAACGCCCAGGCGCAGGCCACCCTGGACGTCACCAACGCCACCGCCCCCGAGGGTCCGGCGGCCGGTCCGGTGCTCGGCGCGGCCAAGACCCCACTGACCTTCCCGGCCTTGCCCGTGTCGGTGACCGCCAACGGCGCCGGCCCCGTCACCCTCAAGCTCAACCGAGTCCTCACCGTGGCTCCGTACGCCGGCGGCTACGTGTTGGTGTACTGCTATCCCGACGCTCCCGTGACGATCACCATTCCGTTGACCCCGGCCACGTCCACCTCAGTCGGCGAAACCACCAGCACCGCCGCCCCCACCAGCAGCACTGCCGCCCCCACCAGCAGCACCTCGACCAGCACCACGACGCCCTCGACCACGAGCACGTCGACCACAACCACGACCGCCGTGCCGGGTATCACCAGCACTCAGGTGACCAAGCAGGGCTCCGCCACCTACTCGTGTGCCGTCTTGGTCGGTGGAGTTGCGGTGAGCGCGCCGTTGTCCTCCGGGGTGACCGCAGTGGTGACCGCGCCCGACAAGGTCGGACCGGGCCAGGTGTTCGACGTCGGCTTCTCCTTCGCCCCGGGGCCGCGCAACGGACCGATCGGGTTCAACGCCGGTGCGGTGACCTACTCGCTGGGCGTCGACGTGACCGGTGCGGGCGCTCCGACCAGCCGTACCACCCAGACCCGGACGAACCCTGCTGCCATCG
>JBBQLA010000022.1:0-11423 GCA_038327485.1 Acidimicrobiales bacterium | reverse complement strand
AGCCGGCGTACACGAGGTCGCGGTAGCCGCCCAATTCCTTGTACTCGACGGTATAGCCGTGGGCGGTGAGCACCTGTCCATAGATCTGCGCCAGCACCTTCGACTCGCCGAAGTCCTGGATGCCGATGACGATCTTCGGTCCTGTCTTCGCTGCGACCTTCTTGGCCGAGGTGTCGGTCGAGGTCGTGGTCTTGTCGTCGCCGCAGCTCGCCGCAACGAGCGAGACCACAGCCAGAACGGCCAACATCCAACGCAGGGAACGCTTCATGGGGGTGCTCTCTTTCGGCGGCGGCGTCGGTCGCCCCGCTTTCGATGGCGAAACGCTAGCGGTACTTGTTGACCCAAGGAGTCAACAATTGCTGGCCGCGGCGCACCAGCGATTCCACCACCAGTGCGAGGACGGTCACGATGACGGCGCCCCCCAGATACTTCTCGGCGTTGAAACTGGCGCGGCCTTCCTCGATGAAGGATCCGAGGCCGTTGAACGCCACCAGCGCACCCAGCGTCGCGGTGGCGATGACCTGCATGGCGGCGATGCGAAGTCCCGTGAAGATGAGGGGCAGCGCCAAGGGCAGCTCGACCTGACGAATCGATCCCAGCGTCGACATGCCCATCCCGCGTGCCGCGTCGCGACTGGCCGGGTCGACCTCGCGGATGCCGGTGAAGGTACTGATGAAGATCGGCGGGAGGCCCAGCGCGACCATGGCGACGGTCGTGGGCCAGAACCCCAGACCGAAGCCGAAGCGAAGCGAGATCGGGAAGACCAGGGCCAGCAGCGCGAACGACGGGATGGCCCGACCGATGTTCACGAAGGCGACGGCGACGGAGGTGAACCGCTTCCAGTGCGCCGTCCACACGCCCAGCGGCACGGCAATCGACGCAGCGACCAGCACCGACAACACCGACAGGCGGAGGTGCGCCGAGGTCCGAGCGAGGATCCCGTTGTTGCCCCACCAGTTCGCGCTGGTCGTGAGGAAGTGCCAGACGCTGGTCATCGCGCTCTTCGGGCCCACGGTGTTGCCAACCACTGGCCGATCACGAACAGCAGGTCGAAGCCGACGGCCAGGATGATCGACAACGCCACGCCCAACACGATGGGGGTGGAGAATCCCCGGCTGCGCCCGTCGTTGATGAACGAGCCGACTCCGCCGCCGAGCGCCACGAACGAACTGATGGTGACGAGCCCGATGGTGCTCACGGTGGCGATGCGCAGCCCGGCAAAGATCTGCGGCACCGCGAGCGGCAGCTCGACCGACCAGAAGCGACGGACCCGCCCCATCCCCATGCCGTCGGCAGCGTCGCGGGTGGCCTGGGGGATGCCCTGGACGCCGGCCACGATGTTCGGAACCAGGTTCAGCAGGGTGTAGCTCACCAGGGCGATCTCCGCGGTCAGCAGCGTGAGGTGGGTGATCGGGATGAGCACGGTGAACAGCGCCAGGCTCGGGATCGTGTAGATGATCCCGGTCAGACGGGTGATGGGGCGAGCGGTCCATTCGAAGCGCAAGGCGATGATCGACAGAACGACAGCGATGGCAAAGCCGACGCCCACCGCGATCATGGTCTGCTGGACGTGCTCGATGACGCGCTCCCGCACAGTTCCCTGGTGGTCGATGACCCACTGCCACCAGAAGAACGAGTTGGCGTCAGCTGCCAGCATCACGAAGCCACGACGGCGGTGAGCTCGGCCAGCCCCACCGCTCCGACTGCCTTGCCGTCATTGGTGATCACGACCTGCTCGGCGCCCGAGGACACCAACACGTCGAGCGCCTGGCGGGCCGACGCGCCGGAGTCGATCGAGGGCATGTGGTCGACAGCAGCACCGATCGCCCGCCACGCCACCGACTTGAGTGGCACCAGCGCCAGACGCCGGAGGCTGCGTTCGCCGCCGAGGAAATGTTCCACGAAGGCGTCCGCCGGTGCCCGCAACAACTCGTCGGGGGTGGCGTACTGGGCCAGTCGTCCCCCGGTCTCGAAGATGGCGATGCGGTCGGCGACCTTGAGCGCCTCGTCGATGTCGTGGGTGACGAGCACGATGGTGGTGCCGAGCCGTTGATGCAGCGACACCAGTTCGTCCTGGAGTCGGGCCCGCACCACCGGGTCGACGGCGCTGTACGGCTCGTCCATCAGCAGGATCGGCGGATCGGCGGCGAGCGCTCGGGCCACCCCGACCCGTTGCTGTTGGCCACCCGAGAGCGCCGCGGGATAGCGGCGGAGCAACGTCGGGTCGAGGTCCACGAGGTCGACCAGTTCATCGACCCGCGCCGCGATGCGTGCCTTGTCCCAACCCAGCAACTTCGGGACGGTGGCGATGTTGTCGCGAATGGTGCGGTGAGGAAACAGGCCGACCTGTTGGATGACGTAGCCGATGCCTCGACGAACCTCCTCGGGGGCGCGGTCCTTGATGTCGACCCCGTCGATGAGGATCACTCCCGAGGTCACTTCCTCGAGCCGGTTGATCATTCGCAGCGTCGTGGTCTTGCCGCAACCGGACGGACCCACGAACACGACGAGCTCGCCCGCAGGGATCTCCATCGACAGCTGCTGCACGGCGGCGATGTCGGATCCCGGATACCGCTTCACGACATCTCGCAGCCCGATAGCGATCGTGGACGACGTGGCGGGCGGCGCGGTCACCTCCTCAGGCTATTGCGTGCGAATGTGTCGTGCGGCACCAGAGGATGTCGGCAGGAGCGCTCGTAGCATCGAGGTATGGCGGTCAGCCTCGGCGATCCAGTAGCGCTCTACCTGCATGACATCGGGCGGCACGCGCTGCTCACCCCGCAGAGCGAGCAGGAGCTTGCGGCACGAATCGCCGCCGGACGCGTCGCAACTGCGGAGCTGGCCGGCGCTGGTTCGATGTCGGCAGTCGAGCGACGCAAGCTCACCCGACTCGCGGCCGAGGGCCGCGAGGCGCACGATGCGTTCGTCAACGCCAACCTGCGACTCGTGGTGTCGGTGGCGAAGAAGTATCAGGCCTCAGGCGTGCCCCTGCTCGACCTGATCCAAGAGGGCAATCTCGGGCTCATCCGTGCGGTCGACAAGTTCGATCACGAGAAGGGCTTCCGCTTCAGCACCTACGCGGTGTGGTGGATCCGCCAGTTCATCTCGCGTGGCATCGCCGCCACTCGATCGACGATACGCCTGCCATCACGGGCCAACGACGAGTTGCTCCGCCTTCGCGAGATGTCGTCGCAGATGGAACAGGTGCTCGGACGAGCACCGGACTCGTCGGAGCTGTCCGAACTGTCGGGTATCCCGGCGAATCGCGTCGCCGAGTTGTTGGCGTCCACCGATCCCATCTCGTTGTCGGGCCAAGTCGGCGAAGAAGGTGGCGCAGAGCTGGGTGACTTCATCGAAGACCCCGCGGCGCGGGCCGAGGTCGAGCAGGTGTCGAACCAGCTGTCCGACCCGGAGATCGCCCACATCATGGCGGTGCTCGATCAGCGTGAGCGGCGCATCCTGTCGCTGCGGTTCGGCTTCGGATCCCAAGAGCCGTTGTCAGTGGCACAAGTGGCCGACGAGCTCTCCTTGTCGAGAGAACGGATCCGCCAGCTCGAACACCGAGCGATCGCCAAGCTGGTGCATCCGTCGTGGCGGGCCCTGCGCGACCTGTAGCGCGCAACCTGTAGCCGCAGCGGCGCGGCGTGGCAGGCTGGTGCCATGAGTGCACCAGGATCATGGGCGGTCTCCATCGTCGTGCCCGAGGAGTTCCTCAATCGCCTTGCGGCGTCCGGAATCGGTGACGGCATCGTCACGCCCGGTTTCGCGCAGACGTTCCAACTGCCGATGATGGGGCCGATGGACCTGGCGGTGGGTATGACCATCACCGGCGTTGAGTTCCAAATGGCGGCGGCCCATCCAGGTCAGCTGATCGCGACGATCCGCGCCGCCGGCACCGTCGAGCTGGTGGGCGAGGCCCCCATGCCGTTGTTGCCCGGCGTGGTCCGGGCGCGCGGCGACGTGCTCGTCGAACCCGTCGTGGAGCTGGCCGACGACGGCTCGTTCCGAGCCATCCTCGACGTGGCCAACGCGACGCTTCTCGAGATGGCACTCGAAGGCATTGACGGACTTCCGGCCGATGCGGACGCACAGCTCCAGATGAGTCAGATGCTGTTCGCGTCGTTGGGTGGAGATCTGTTCGCAGCGCTCGCCGATCAGCTCGGTTCGATCGGACTCGAGCTCGATGTGGAGACCAGCGCGCCGATCGTCGAGATGGGCGTTCGGGCCGGGCGCGCCGTGATCGCCATGGAGGATGGTCGCATGATCGTCGGGCTTCCTGGCGTCGACGGTCTGGACGGACACGCCGACATCCTGGATGTCGCCGGCCGTCAGTTGGGCGTCGGCCTGGCCAGCGACTCACTGTCGGTGCTGTGCGCTCGACTGGCTGCGCAAGCGGTCGGCGGTGACCTGCCGTGGGAAGTCACCGTCGACACGTCCGACCGACGGTTGGGGACACGTGTGCGATCGACGCGCCTGGTCGAGACCTCGCTGCTGCCTGACCTGCGCTCCTCGCTCCGCACGACGCTGCGGCCGCGCCTCGTCGACGGGCAGGTCGAGATCGGTGTGCGAGAAGCCTGGGTCGAGCTTCCCGGGGTGCCGAGTGCGGTCAATCGCCTCAGCCGTTTCGTGGGCGGCATCGCCTCGCGGGCGCCGCTGTCGGTCAAGGTGCCGGCGTCGATCGATCTGCCGGTACGGCCCGACAGCGAGACCACGATGCGCATGACGGTCACCTCGATCGACGTGGCCGATCACGGTGTCGCCGTCACGCTCGAGGCGTCCTGGTAGCGCGCCCGGAATATCCCGGGTCGTGATCGCGGTTGTGTGCCGCATGAACCCAGGTGATCGCATCCCCGACTTCTCCGCACCCGACCAGAACGGCAACACCGTCACGTTCTCCGAGGAGCTGGCCAAGGGTCCGGTGGTGGTCTTCTTCTACCCGAAGGCCATGACCAGCGGCTGCACCAAGGAGTCGTGCCATTTCCGCGATCTCGCCGGTGAGTTCGCCGCCGTGGGGGCCCAGCGTCTCGGGGTCTCGGCCGACACCGTCGAGAAGCAGGCCAAGTTCGACGCGAAGAACTCTCTCGGGTTCACGCTGCTCTCCGATCGCGATCGTACGATCGCCAAGATCTTCGGCGTGAAGCGTCCCGGCCCGTTGTTCAACAAGCGGGCGACCTTCGTGGTCGCGGCGGACGGCACGCTCATCGAGGAGATCAGCTCCGAGATGAACATGGACATCCACGCTGACCGGGCGCTCGAGCTGCTGAAGGCCAAGGTCTGAACGACTGACAGTCGCGCCGGTGTCGTCGCGGACCGGGAGGCTACCGTCGTCGCGATGAACGACCTGAGCGAACGAGACACCGCAGCCATGTTGGTTCGACTGGGATCGGCGACCTTGGGTGAGAGTGGTGCCGCTCGCATGGCGCCTCGGCTCCGCCCGGTCTGGTCGGGTGCCGCTGTCGCGGCGCGGGCGTACCCGGTGCGCTGCACGCCGGGCGACAACCTGGCCATGCACGTGGCCCTGACCACGGCACCGACCGGGTCGGTCCTGTGTGTCGACGTGGGTGACGAGCGCGAGCTCGGTTACTGGGGCGAAGTGATGATGACGGCATCCACCGCCCGCGGCATCGTGGGGCTGGTGATCGACGGCGGCGTCCGCGACGTCGCGGCGTTGAGGAGCCACCAGTTTCCCGTTTTCTCCACCGGCGTCGCGTTGACCGGCGCCACCAAGGTCAACACCGGCACGGTCGGTGCCAGCGCGTCAGTTGGCGACATCGAGGTGCAGGCAGGGGACTGGGTCGTCGGTGACGTCGACGGGGTGGTGGTGGTGAGGTCTGCCGACGCCGCTTCGGTGCTGCAGGCCGGCCTCGCTCGAGAGGCCAAGGAGATCGGCATGTTCGCGTCGGTCAAGGCGGGCTCGACCACTGTCGAGTTGCTGGACCTGGATGCGTCGCTCATCGAAGTCGTCAATGACGGCAAACGTGGTCAGTGATCGCCCCGCCACACCCCGTGAAGGTGCTTGACGGTGCACCACGCCGATGGTCACATGAACCTTGTTCACGCCGCGGTGAGCCGGTCGAAGGGTCGGCGCGGCGAGAACGAGTTCGGGAGGGAGCCCGAACGGGGGCGCCCCTCGGGGCGCCCCCGTGCGCGCTGGCACCCCGACCGTCGTGAGCACCGACCTGATCGGGCTCACGCCTCACCGCATCTCGTCCGACACGTTGACCGTCGAGATGATTCCCTACGGTGCCAGCCTCATCGGCGCATGGCACCAGGGGTCACCCAACCTGTTGCTGTGTCTTGCACTGAGCGACGTACTCGACCGCCATCGCAACCCGCACCTGGGTGCCATCGCCGGGCGATTCGCCAATCGCATCGCCGGCGCCGCCTTCACCCTTGACGGTGTCGAGCACCACCTCGTCGCCAACAATGGCGCCAACACGCTGCACGCCGGGCCGGTCGGCTTCAGCCGACGCACGTGGACCGTCATCGACGTCACCGACCAAGCGGTGACATTGCAGCTCGTGTCGGCTGACGGCGATCAAGGCTTCCCCGGTCGGCTCGTGGCCGAGGTCGAATACTCCGTCGACGGCGACGCGCTCTCGATCACGACGTCCGCCACGACCGACGCGCCGACGGTGGTGTCGTTGTCCAACCACGCCTACTGGAACCTTGCGGGCGCCGGCACGATCGACGGCCATCTCCTCACCGTCGACGCCGATCGATTCGTCGAGGTCGACGACTCGCTCATCCCGACCGGCCGATTGCTCCCGGTCGATGGCACGCCGTTCGACCTGCGCCGGCCGGCCACCATCGGCGACCTCGACAACTGCCTGGTCGGGCCCGAGGGTGTGACCGCGCAATTGGTCGATCCGGCCAGTGGCCGAAGCATGGCGGTGAGCACCGACCTGCCGGGCCTGCAGGTGTACGCGGGACTGCACCTCGGTGATCCCTTCGTGTCGCGCGGTGCGGTGTGTCTCGAAGCCCAGCAGTTGCCCGACGCCCCGAACCAACCGGGCTTTCCGTCAGCGGTCCTCCGCCCGGGCGAGACCGATCGTCACGTCACCGTCCACCGATTCGCGCTGGCAGACTGACCTCATGGGGATTGGGCATCTGTGAGCGAGACAGCTGTGACAGCGTCGGGCGAGTGGAACCTGGGCAGCGCTTGGGAGGTGATCGCCGACACCATTGGTGACGCTCCCGCACTCATCCACGGCGACCTCACCCGGAACTGGACCGCCTTCGAGGAGCGCGCCGCTCGACTGGCCGCGGTGTTCGGTGCTCATGGAGTCGGCCACGACTCCAAGGTCGCGCACCTGCTCTACAACGGGCCCGAGTACATCGAGACAACGTTCGCCTCCTTCAAGAGTCGGTCGGTTCCGGTCAACGTGAACTACCGCTACACCGAACACGAGCTGCGGCACCTGCTCGACAACAGCGACGCCGAGGTCGTCGTCGTCAGCTCGGATCTCGCCCAGCGACTCGACGCCGTTCGCGGAGATCTGACGCACCTCCGGGTGATCCTGCAGGTGGGTGACGGCGAGCTCATCGACGGCGCGCTGCGCTACGAGGATGCGCTGGCCGCCGCTGATCCGGCACCCCGCATCGCACGTTCGGGCGACGACTTGTGGTTCCTGTACACCGGCGGAACGACCGGCATGCCGAAAGGTGTCATGTGGCCCCACCGCAGCTTGTGGGGCATCAGCGTGGCGTCGTTCAAGGGCGTGCGCGAGTCGCTCCCCCTCACCTACCACGAGCTGGCCGAGACGATCCGGCGGGTGCACGAACAGCGCGCTTGGGTGCGCCAACTTCCCGCAGCGCCACTCATGCACGGCACCTCGGCCATCAGCTCCTGGGGAGTGATGTCGACCGGGGGGAGCATCGTGACGGTGGGCTCGCGCAAGCTCGACGCCACCGAACTCCTCGACGCCATCGAGACCCACGAGATCACCAACCTGGTCATCGTCGGCGACGCGTTCGCCAAGCCGATCGTCGCGGCGCTCGACGCCGAGCCCGGTCGCTGGGACCTGTCGTCGTTGAGGTTGGTCGTGTCATCGGGGGTCATGTGGTCCCAACCGGTGAAGGAGGCGCTGCTGGCCCACGTCGACGTCGCGCTGGCCGATCTGCTCGGCTCGTCCGAGGCCGTCGGGTTCGCCAACTCGGTGGCCAAACGGGGTCGGTCCGCCGCGACCGCCCGATTCCGCCTCGGCGAGGGCGCAACGGTGTTGACCGATGACGGACGCTCGGTCGTTCCGGGTTCCGGTGAGGTCGGGATGTTGGCCGTGGGTGGCCCGATCCCGATCGGCTACTACAAGGATCCGGAGAAGACCGCGGCCACGTTCCGCTCGGTCGGTGACCGGGTGTGGTCCATCCCCGGCGACTTCGCCACCGTGGAAGCCGACGGAACCATCCAGCTCATGGGACGCGGGTCGGTCTGCATCAACACGGCGGGGGAGAAGGTGTACCCCGAGGAGGTCGAGGAGACCCTCAAGCTCCACCCAGCGGTCCTCGACGCCAACGTGGTCGGCGTGCCTGACGACAAGTGGGGCCAGGCGGTCACGGCGGTGGTCGGCCTGGTCGACGGGTCGACGGTGACGACCGAGGAACTGGTGGCGCACTGCCACACCACCCTCGCTGGGTACAAGTGTCCCAAGGACGTGGTGGTGGTTCCCGCGATCGTGCGTGGCCCGAACGGCAAGGCCGACTACCGCTGGGCGCTCGCCACTGCCACCGCCCGCGCCGATTGATGCGGTCGATGCGTTCGGTCGTCTCCGCCGGGTTGGTGACGGTGCTTCTCCTCGGGGCCTCGTGCTCCGGCGGCACGGCGCCTCTGGCCCCCGCCAACTTCCTGTCGTTCAAGCTCGGTGGGCTCACCACTGCGAAGGCCCTCCGCGGTCGCCCGTACAACCAGTCAGCGCGCAATCTGACCAACGCCGAGCTCAAGCGGTTCGGTGCCGGCGCCGACGTCTTCGACCAGACGGTCGATGTGGTCGGCGGGCTCGGCCCGCAGTTCAACGAGTCGTCGTGCCTCGGCTGCCACCTCGACGGCAAGCAACAACCCCACGATCAGACTTCGCCGCCCGGCTTACTCGTTCGGGTCAGCGCCGCGGGCACCGATGCGCACGGGGCTCCGTTGGCCGAGCCGACCTACGGCCTGCAGTTCCAGACCAAGGCCGTCTCGGGGGCGCAGGTCGAGGCGACCATCTCGCCGCGGTTCGTGCCGGTCACCCATCGGTGGGCCGACGGACACCTCTCCACCATCTTCCGCCTCGACGTGGGACTGCGGCCCCAGCTGGGTCCGGTCGTGAAGGGCGCGGAGATGTCGGTTCGCATGGCGCCATCGATCATCGGCCTCGGTCTCCTCGAGGCGATTCCCGCCGCCACACTCGAGGCGGCAGCCGACCCCGCTGACCGCAACGGCGACGGGATCTCCGGTCGGGTGCAGCGGGTGTGGGATCCCTCCACTTCGGGCACGGTTCTCGGCCGCTTCGGCTGGAAGGCCGGCCAAGCCACCGTGGCGGCCCAGACCACGGCGGCGTTGAGTGGCGACCTCGGGGTGACCGAGATGGACGCCGACCAGCTCGCCGACATGATCTTCTACAACCGCACCATCGCCGTGCCCATCGCCAAGGACGTTGCCGCCCCCACGACCCGGCGAGGCGCCGCGGTGTTCCAGAACATCGGCTGCGCGGCGTGTCACACGCCCACCCAGCATGCTGGGCCGAGCGACCTGCCGGCGATCGCAGAGCAGACCTTCCATCCGTACACCGACCTGTTGCTGCATGACATGGGCCCGGGTTTGTCCGACGGTCGTCCCGAGTTCGAAGCCAGCGGCCGCGAGTGGCGCACCGCACCGCTGTGGGGCCTCGGTCGACGCGTCGAGGTGACCGGGTCGGGTTCGATGTTGCACGACGGTCGGGCCCGCACCACGACCGAGGCGGTGCTGTGGCACGGGGGAGAAGCGACGGCGGCTCGACGGGCGTTCGAGGGCTTGACCGATCAAGATCGAGTCGCGCTCCTGGCGTTTCTCGACACGCTGTAGGCCGGGGGCCACGCAGGGTCCACCGTCGCACGGACCTCCCGTCCTAGCGTTGATCCGATGTCAGGAGGATCGGGAGGCAAAGCGATGACGCGAATCAGTTTCGTCGCGTTCGTCGCCCTGGCCTTCCTCGTGTGGATCATCTGGCGGGACCCCAGCGGCGCCGCCGACACGGTGCGGTCGTTCGCGTCGTCGGCCGGCGACTTCTTCGGCTCGGTCTGGCACAAGCTCGGCGAATTCTTCGGCAACCTGTCCAAGTGACCGGGGCCACGTGAAGGCCGACGCCCGCGTCGAGAAGCTGCTCATGCCCGGCGAGCTCGAGGTGATGCGCACCAAGCCGGATCTCGGCGCATGGTGGGTGGGCATCGGGGCGCCCCGTGTGGCGCTGGGCCTGCTGGTCGCGGGGTTCTCGATCCGCTCCGATCAGCTCGTGATCGAATTGTTGGGCGTCGCGTTCCTGGTGGTCGTGGTGGCCAGCGTCATCGCCACTCGGCTGCGGCTCGAGGCAACGCGCTACGTGCTCACCAATGTGCGAGCCATCCACGTGTCCGGCGTGCTGCGCAGCGACTGCGAGTGGCTCACCTGGCGCAAGGTCACCGATGTGTCGATCGCTCGGTCGATGTCGGACCGCTTCATGAAGACGGCGACCATCCAGATCCACTCGGCCAACGAGTCCTCGGCGTTCCGTGCGCTGGACGAGGTGCCGAACCCGTTGGCCTTCGCCGACACCATCGCAGCGCTCGTCACCAGCGACGCATAGCTCAGCCGCCCGGTTCTCGGGCTCGTCAGTCGGTCTCCGCCGGCGCGACCTCGGCCAGCACCACGTCGACGGTATCGGTGTCGGCGGATTGCACGGTGATGACCTTTGCGATGTTTCCGGCCTCGCGTAAGTCGCCGGCGACCAGGGCGACTGAGGCGAGTCGCGCCGCAGGGCCACCGATGGTGATCGACTCGACCTCGGCCTTCATCGACACCTTGGCCTCGGTCTTGGCCCGTCGCACCGCTCTCAGCACCTCCGCGGCGACCGCCAACAACGAGGGATCGCCGTCGCCGGCCCACTCCCGGATCGACGCAGCGTCGGGCCACGTGGCGGTGTGGATCGAGCCCTCCATCCACCACGACCACACCTCGTCGGTGGCGAACGGCAGGAACGGGGCGAACAGTCGCTGCAACGTGGACAGGGCGATCGCCAAGGCCGCGCGGGCCGACATGGTCGCCGTGTCACCGGGCAGGTAGGCACGTCCCTTGACCAGCTCGAGGTAGTCGTCGCAGAACGACCAGAAGAATCCTTCGGTCCGCTCCAACGCTCGCGCGTAGTCGAAGCCCTCGAACGCGGCGGTCGCCTCATCGACCAGGCCGGCGAGGCCGACCAGCATGGCCCGATCCA
>JBBQLA010000021.1:0-11462 GCA_038327485.1 Acidimicrobiales bacterium | reverse complement strand
TTTTCGTCTGGCGCCATGCCCTGAACCCGGGCCTGGTGCATCGCGTCCATCACCTCGCCGAACAAGTCGAGTTGGACCTGATCAGCGGCCCCGTTGCCGACCCTCACCGGGCGCGACCCTTCGAAGCCGTCCAGCCACGGGAGCTCCATCTCGGGCAATCGCCGCTCGCCGGCGAGCCCGTACATGATCTGCAAACGCGACGGCTCGCCGGCCACCGTTCGAACGAGCCAATCCCGCCATGACCGTGCATCGTCGACACATCCGCCCTTCAGCAACGCCAACAAGGTGAACGTCGCGTCGCGCAGCCAGCAGTAGCGGTAGTCCCAGTTGCGGGAGCCACCGATCCACTCCGGCAGCGATGTCGTGGCAGCAGCGACGAACGAGCCTGTCGTTCCATGCGACAAACCCTTGAGGACCGTGAGGGACTGGTGGACCTCGTCGCGGTAGGCGCCGTCATAGCTCAGCCGAGATGACCACCCCGTCCACCACTCGAGCGCCGCTTCGAGAGCGTCGTCGACATCGACCGGTGGCGGCGGCGGCCGGTGTGATTCGTACCAGGCCAAGTCGAAGGAGACCCGATCCCCGGCCCGCACAGTGAAGTCACCGACCGTCGCGAACCCTTCGCCGCGCAACTCGATGGGCGTGCGCAGCACCAAAGCGTCGGGGCCCGCCACCGCGGAAACGGAGGAGTCGGATCGGGTGACCCAGGGGACGATGCTTCCGTAGTCGAACCGAATCCGCATCTCGGTTCGCATCGGGACCGCGCCGCTGCGGCCCTCGACCCGGCGCACCAAACGGTGCACGTCACCTACCGGCACCAACGCATCAACCACCGCCACTACGCCGCTTTGCGTCGTATGGACCGTCTCGAGCAGGAGCGACCCTGTCTGGTAGCTCCTGACCACGCGGGATGCGTCGATCGGGCCGAGCGACCAATGACCGTTCTCCTGCGAACCCAGCAACGACGCGAAGCACGCGCTGGAATCGAACCGCGGAAAGCACAACCAGTCGATCGATCCGGCCTTCGAGACGAGCGCGGCAGATCTCGAGTCGCTCAACAGCGCGTAGTCCTCGATGCGTCGCACGAAGCTCACCTCACCGTTCTCGCCCGGAGGAACCGGAACGCGAAGTATGCCGCGACCGCGCCGCCATCGAGGACCCATGACAACGCCTCTCGCCCCGATCGGGCGACGGTGTTGGACACGACGAGCAGTATCGCGATGACGACCCACTGCGCGATTCGTAGTGGACGCCAGCGTCGCTGATCGACTCTCAGTTCGGGGTGCGCGCCAGCGACGCTGGCGACGACGTCGCGGGGCCGTGGGGCCACGAGCACCCTGCCGTCGAGTTTGAGTGTCGGGACGGTCTCGTCGCCGTTGGCGACCGAACGGACGAAGGCTGCATCGTCGCGGCTCTCCCAGATGTTGCGCCACTCAGCATCGATGCCGGCCTCATTGAGGGCGGTACGCATCGCTGAGCAGAATCCGCATCCGGGTCGCCAGTACACCTCGACCAGCGGTGGGTCTGTTTCCATGCCACCCGGAACCCGGGCTGTGGGACCCCCGATTCCCGAGGGAGCCTCAGATCGCCCGAAGTCGCCGACCGGCCCTGTCTATTGAGCCTGCTCGGAGGCGATGCGGAAGGATGATGCACCCGGGCGGGTTCCGACGGTGCCGGCATCAGCACCGCGAAGGGGTCGAGATGACACGAACGATCAACACGCCGCTGCGCGGCAGGGCCGCGTTGAACGACGCGGCGCTGAACCGAGATGTTTGAGCACGACATGCACCCCAACATCAACAAGATCACCTTCACCGGATCCCAGGGCGAGCAACTTGCGGCGCGGCTCGACCTCCCATCGGGGACACTGCGGGCGATCGCGTTGTTCGCGCACTGCTTCACCTGCGGCAAGGACATCGCCGCCGCGTCCCGCATCAGCGCGGGGCTCGTCGCCGAGGGGTTCGGTGTGCTCCGGTTCGACTTCACCGGGCTCGGGTCGAGCGAAGGAGAGTTCGCCAACACCAACTTCACCTCCAACGTCGCCGATCTCGTCGCCGCCGCCGACATGCTCCGGGACCGCTACCAAGCACCCCGGCTGCTGATCGGACACAGCCTGGGAGGCGCAGCCGTGTTGGTCGCGGCACCCCAGATTCCCGAGGTCGCTGCTGTTGCCACGATCGCTGCACCATCTGACCCCGCCCACATCGCCGGCATCTTCACCCCGGATGCGCTCGCAGCGATCGAACGCGATGGCGAGGCCGACGTTGAACTTGCAGGCCGCCCGTTCCACATCAAGCAGCAGTTCCTCGACGACATCTCGAGCCAACGACTCAACGACGCCATCGCCGGCCTCGGCTCGGCTCTCCTCGTCATGCACTCACCCGTCGACTTGCTCGTCGACATCGACCATGCGCGCCGGATCTACGAGGCCGCCCGCCACCCCAAGAGCTTCGTGTCCATCGAAGGTGCCGATCACCTTCTCACCAGGCGCGCCGACAGCGCGTACGTCGCCCTGCTGCTCGCCGTGTGGGCCAGCCGCTACCTCCCCGAGACCGAGCCAGGCCCCGATACGTCACCGGCGGGCCCACTGCCACCAGGTGCAGTGCTCGTTGAGGAATCCGGTACAGGGCCGTTCGCGCAACGGGTCACCGCCGGCAACCACACCTTCATCGCGGATGAGCCCATCGGAATCGGCGACGACACCGGGCCCAACCCCTATGACCTGCTGCTCGCCGGGCTCGGCGCCTGTACGTCGATGACGCTGCGCATGTACGCCGACCGAAAGCAGCTGCCCCTCGACCACGTCCGGGTCACCCTCGCCCACAGCCGAACCCACTCCGACGACTGCGCCGACCCCGCGACAGCGCCATGCAAGATCGACCTCATCGAACGACGCATCGAACTCGAAGGCGACCTGACGGACGAACAGCGCAGCTCGCTCGCCGTCATCGCCGACAAGTGTCCCGTCCACCGAACCCTCGAAGGTGACATCAGGGTCGTCACCACGGTCGCGGCTGGCACGACATCACCAACGACCTGAACGTCATCGGCCGAGGAGCCGACGGCTTGCCGACAGGGCTTGCCAAGCAGCGGTCAGGATGCCCGGATGGCTTGCCAATTCACCCCGGCAACTCAGTGGTTGGCAGGGGATTCAAGGCCTTGGCGGAGCTTCGCCGCCTGCGGATCATCCAAATTCCTCCGCCGACAGCAAGGAGGATCGCGCCGAGCAGCCAGGCCAGCCGGACCGGGTTGCCAGATGCGACGCCGTCTTGCAGCCAATGCTGCACGACGAGCGCCCGGTCGATGATCGGGTCCGATCCGTCACCGCCGTTGAAGGTGCGGATCTCGAACCAGCCGTACCAGGCGACATAGGCGCCCGCGACGACCAGCAGGTAGCCGGAACCCTTCGCCACATAGGGCATCGCCTGGCGCAGCCGGCCGACCAGCCCGGCCTTGGCCAGCGCTACCGCCACGGTGAGCGCGGTGACAACGATCCCCATGCCGATGGCGTAGGCGACGAACACGCCGACCCCGGAGACGAGACTGGAAGAGCGGAAGGTCGTCGACGTCACCGCCAGGAACGGGCCGATCGTGCACGAGAGCGAAGCGACCGCATAGGAGACGCCGTAGAGGAACATGGAAACGAGCGTGCCGTCCCGCCCGCCCTTGTTGAGCTTGGGGATGTGGGCGGTCAGTTCGCGTCCCCGAGCCATCGAGACCCCCAGGCCGACGAGGGCGATCCCGATGACGATCGTGGCCCACGGGAGGTACTTCTCGATCGAGAGCGCCAGCGGAGTGACAACCAATCCAAAGGTGGCGAACACCGCGACGAATCCTGCGGTCACCGCGGCACTGACCGCGAAGGCGCGGGGCACCGCTCGGGCTCCGTCCTGGTCGCCATCGCCGACGAACGCCGCCAGATACGCGGGTAACAGCGCGAACCCGCACGGGTTGACGGTTGCGATCATGCCGGCTGCGAGCGCCAGGGCGAACGGCCCCTCGAACATGGTCAGGAGGCGACGAGCGCGTTCATCTGCTTGGTGAGCCCGTCCTTGCCCAGAGCGCCGATGACGACCTTGACGGTCCCGTCGTCGTTGATGAAGGCGAATGATGGCTGGGCGGCGACCCCGAAGCTGGACCAGATGGAACCGCTGTCGTCCACCACGTGGGTGAACGAGCCGGTGCCGGTCTCGTCCACGAAGTCCTTCATCGCGGGCACCTCGCCTCGGCCGGCAACGCCAATCACGTCGACCTTGCCCCTGAACGCGGCCGCGACGGCGGTGACGTTCGGTGCCTCACCCCGGCAGACGGTGCACCATGGCGCCCAGAACCAGAGCACCGTGTCCTTGCCGGTGTAGGAGGTCGACGACAACGTCCCGCCTCCGAGCTTCGCGGCCGTGAACGTGACGCCCGTGGGAGATGCAGTTGCGGATGAGGCCACCCCGCCGGTGCCACCGCCGCCGCACGCAGCGAGGGTCAGCATGATGACGGCGGCCAGCGAGAACTGAACATGTCGTGATCGCATGGCTTGGAAACCCCCGGTCGAGACATGGCATTCCCGGTTTCCTCGCGGCTTTCTGGGGGCGGATGGAAGGATCGGGCGGCCTGGCCGGGTTGTCCGATCGAGTCCACGGAGGCGCCCATGCTCATGATGAGCGAGAACCGAACATGATCCGCCGCCCGATCAACTGGGATGCCTACCTCGAGGGCTTCCACGCATCGTTCCCTGGGATCACCGAGGATGTACTGGCTCGATGCTCGGCGGGCCCGCTGACTCCTTACTGTTGGCTCACCGATGGCATCGCGAGCGAGGCCCAGGTGCTCGACCTGGGTTGCGGTAGCGGCCCGGCCCGGCCGGCGCACGCCACGCATTGGGTGGGACTCGATCGCTCGCAGAAGGAGCTGCAACGCGCCGTCGAGCTGGGGCGGACAGCGCTGCTGCGCGGCGACATGACCCGTCTGCCGATCGCTGATCGAAGCGTCGACGTCGTGACGTCGTCGATGGCGATGATGCTCATCCACCCCATCGACGTGGCGCTCCGCGAGATCCGCAGGGTCTTGAGGGATGCGGGTGAGCTCCGCCTTCTCCTGCCAACTCGCTCACCGCTCACCCTGGCGGACCGGGTCGCCTACCTCCGCCTCTTCTGGGCGGCGCGGTCCACGACGAAGTTTCCGCCGACGACCATGCGGGCTGACGCCCAGGACACGCTCACGTCTCTCGGATTCGCCGTGATCTCGGATGAGCGAGTGCGATTCCGCTACTTGGCAGACAGCGCGGCTGACGCCGATCGCTTCATCGGCTCGTGGTATCTGCCGCGCACCAGCGATGCACGGCGTGCGGCCGCGCGGGTGCGGGCCGGGGCCATGGTCCCGTTCGAGATCGGAATCCCGCTTCGGCGCATCGTCGCCCGGCGACACTGACTGTGTCGCCGGTTGACTCCTCGGCCCCCTAGTTCTCCTCAGCGCGCTTGTCGGACCGCCTCGCTGATCTGGCTGAGGGTGGGCGACCCGGCAAGCCCGTCGGGCGTCTGGTAGAGACGGCAGGAGAGTCCACACGAATCGCCCGGTCCTGCAAATGGGTCGACTCCGTCGAACTGCATGGTCGGCGATCCGTGAAAGCGTGCGGCGATTGCCTCCACCTCGGTCGTGATGAGTACCCGCTCGATCGTGAGGTCACCGCATTCGCCGGCGATTCGGATGAGATGCCGCTCGGTCACACGCCAGTTCGGGCACTCGCTGGAATACAGGAGCCTGACGATCACGGCTGATCCTTCCGCTGTGGTTCGGACTGTCGCTCCGGGGGTGCGTTGGGTTCCCGACCAGCGACGAGGTACCCGATGCTCGAGACGACGAACGGGACCAGGTAGTTCGCGGCGACCCGCGCGACGAGTGCCGGCGAGAGGTCTGCACTGACGATGACTGCACCCTGGTTCACCGCCGTGAGGATCGTGCCGACGATCAGGGCGGTCGGGACCGCGACGTGAGCGGCTGCACCGGTGCAGATGTGCATCATGGCTTGGCGCCAGGTGCGCCAGCCCGGCGGCGGACGACGGGTGGGTGGGCGTTCAGCCATGGGCTCGGGTCGCGGCGATGGCGGCTGCGGTGGTGCTCGCGACACGGCCGATTGCTTGGAGCCAGCCCTCGGTGTTGGGGTAGGCGAAGCCGACGCAGTAGAGGCGCGGGTGGCGGAGCGAGCAGTTTGACCCATCAAGGACCGGGCTGCCGTCGGGGCTGAGGTCGAGAACATCAGCGGGGAGCCAGGCGAGTGTGGGGCGGAACCCCGTGGCCAGCACGATCGAGTCGACGACCCGTTCGTTGCGGTCAGCAAAGATCACGCGGTCGGTCTGCACCGATGTGACCTCGGGCACGGTGATCACGCGGCCGGCCCGCACGGCGTCGGGGAGTTCGTATCCGACGACGGGGTAGGTGTCGATCGGGCAAGTCGGCGGGAGTGGGAGACCGATGTCGGCGTGGTCACGTCGGAGTGCCCGCAGTGCGGCGTTCGCCAGGCGTGGTGGCAGAGTCCTGAGAAGGTAGGCGCTTGCCCACGAGATCGCGACTGATGTGGGCCGTGGCACGAAGAGTGCGCCGGAGCGGACGCTGACGGCGACATCGAGCCCAGCGTCGACGAGTTCGACGGCGATCTCGCTCCCGGAGTTGCCGACCCCGATCACCAGTACCCGGTGGACCTCGACCGAGGTCGGGTTCCGGTACTCGCTCGAGTGGATGACCTGACCCTCGAACGATTCGAGCCCGTCGATCTCAGGCTGCCACGGTGTCGACCAGATTCCGGTGGCAGCGACGAGGACATCAGCGGTGATGGGCCCGTTGGTGGTGTCGAGACGCCACGACCAACCGTCCCAGTTGGCTCCGTCGACGGTGACGCCGGTGCGTACGTCGAGGTGGAAGCGATCGCGATACGCCCGGAGGTAGTCGCTGACCTGCTCGCCCGACGGAAAGGGCGGGTAGTCGTGGGGCATGGCCATGCCGGGGAGCCCGGAGACCTGTTTGAGGGTGTGGAGGTGCAAGCGGTCGTAGTGACGCCCCCAGACGTGGCCGACAGCGTCCGCCTCGAGAAGCGTCGACTCGACGCCGCGAACCTGGAGCTCGTGCGCGACGGCCAGCCCCGCTGCGCCTGCTCCGACGATGGCGATCAAGGACGAACCTCGAACAGGTGAGTGGCCGGAAGGTGAAGGATCACGTTCGAGCCGAGTGCCGGACAGCGTTCTGACGGAACGACAACAGTGATCGTGTCACTCCCGACCGCGACGGCGACTTCGACTCGTGTGCCGACGAGACGGCAGTTGACGGCAGTGCCGACGACCGTGTTACTCGTCGGGGTGGTCCCCTCATCGAGGAGCTGGACGTGATCCTGGTGAATCACCCAGTGCCTCTGGTCAACAAGCTGAGAAGCCACCTCGAGAAGCGCATGGGCGGGGTCGATCCGGAACCGACCGGTGGAGGTCTCGAGGCAATCGCCGTCGATGCGACCGACCAGCAGGTTCCCCACCCCCAACATGTTGGCCACGATCCGCGTACCTGGCCGCCGAATCAACTCCGAGGGAGCGTCGGCCGATTGCACCCGACCACCGGCGATCACGACCAGCTGATCGGAAATGGCGAAGGCCTCCTCGACGTCGTGGGTGACGAAGAGGATCGTCGTTCCGGTGGAACGGTTGATCTCGACCAGTTGTTGCTGTAGCTCGCGCCGTACCGGCGGATCGAGGTTGGTGAGCGGCTCATCCGCGAGCAGGACAGCGGGGTCGGTCGCGAGCGCCCGAGCCAGCGCGACCCGTTGTTGCTCGCCGCCCGAGAGTCGCCCGGGGTCGCGGCCGGCGAACCCGTTGAGGCCGACGAGGTCGAGGAGCTCGGCGGAGCGCTGGCGACGTTGGGCCGCGGACACACGTCGAACCCTCAGGCCGAACTCGACGTTCTCGGCCACGGTCATGTGGGCGAAGAGCTGTGCGTTCTGCATGAGGAGCGTGACCGGCCTGCGGTGAGTGGGAACGGCTGCGAGGTCGACGTCATCGACGAGCAATTGTCCGGCGGAAGGTTCCAGGATTCCGGCAATGCACCCGAGAATTGTCGACTTGCCGCTTCCGGACGGTCCGAGGAGGCACGTGATCGAACCGCCATCAACATCGAATGAGACGTCGTCGAGTGCTGCTTGACCGCGGGGGTGGTACCGGTACGACAGCCCGCTGACCAACACCGCGCTCACACCGGCACTCCTTGATCGGGAGCACCAGCGGCGACCGATACCAGGACGAGCACCGGAACGATCACGACAAGCGCGAGTGTGGCCGTCGTCACCGGATTCCCACCCGATGCCGCATTGAACAACAGCACGGTCGGGGTGATCACCCGGCCAGAACCGGCGAGCAGGGTGAGCAGATATTGGCTCCACGACACCACGAACGTGAGCGCCGCCGCGGCGACCACGCCGGACCGGACCTGTGGCAGCGTGACGTGGCGCAGCACCTGCAACGGTGATGCTCCGAGCGTGGCGGCCTGGAGGTCGAGGCGATCGTCGTATCGGACGAGCGTCGCCGTCAGCACCGCCACCGCGTACGGCACGGCCGGCACGAGGTGGGCGAGGATCACGGCAAACCTGCTCCCGTCGACCCCGAGGTTGAGGAGCGCGACATCGAGGCCCATCGCCAGACCGACAGGCGGGAGGATGCTCGGCAGGAACAGCACGGCGAACACGATGCCCCGCCAGCGTCCCGATGTTCGTGCCATCGCCCGTGCCGCCGGCCACGCTAGAGCGAGGGCGATCAGCGTGACGGACACACTCACGATGATGCCGGTGCCGAGCGCGGCGCCGGTCGCCGGCGAACGCAGCGTCCGGGCAGCGATGGCGACGGAGAACTCGTCGGGCACGACTTGGGGAAACACCCACCGAAACGACACGGCCGCCACGGCGAGGACCCCGACGGCGAGCCCGAGCATCATGCTGAGCGTCGAGCGCACTGCGACCCGCATCACCGCGCCGCCCGCGGGGTCGGACGCGACACCCGCCTGCCGACAAACCAAAGCAGCGCGACCATCAGGACGATGACGGCGCCGATCAACGTCGACACGGCGAAGGCGTCGGCTCGCCGAGTCAGATCCGAGGCCCGGAAATGCTCGAGCGCGACGATCGACAAGGTCCGCGGCCGCTGACCACCGAGTAATGCCGGCGCCTCATAGGAGCCGAGGGCGAACGCGAAGACGGCCGCGGCAGCCGGCAGCAGCGCCGGCGCGATCGTGGGAATGAACACGAACCGCAGTCGCTGCGAATGTGACGCCCCGAGCGTCGCCGCCGCAGTGACCGCGTCGCGGGCACGCCGGGTCGCGAGTGGGAGCGTCACCAGAGCGACGAACGCCAACTCCTTGGTGGCGATGGTCGCGATGATGCCGAGCCCGGCTCGGTCGGCGATCAACACCGGGAACTGGTCGGGCCGGTCGATCAGGCCCACCACCGCAGCGACCCGGGCGGCGAACCCGCTCTGGGACAACACCGCCACGAACGCGACGGCCCACGCGACGTGGGGAATGCTGACCGAGAGGTGCACCAGCCACATGTCGATACGGCGGATCCGACCCGGTCGGCTGATCCACCACCACGAGATCAACGTCCCGCCTGCGACGGCGAGGACCGTCGAGGCAACGGCGACCCACATCGAAAACAGGCCGGACTCCCAGAACGTCGGCGATGCGATGACTCGACGGTAGGCGTCGAGGCCGATCGGTACCCCCGCGACGGGGGCGCCGATCCCGAAGCTCGCGCCGAGCCCCTCGACGAGCGCATAGCCGGCACCCAATCCCACCACGACGATCGCGGGCGCGACCGCAGCGATCGGCGATCGGGCGACTCGACGCACCCACGCCGGCCCGACAATGCCGGCGCTGGGTGTCACGTTCCGAGCACGTGCGTGCGCCAACCCGACTCGACGAGATCCTGGTACTCCACCGCGGCGTCTGGGACTCGGGAGCGGTTCAGTTCATCGATCGGCGCCGCTGCCGGTCCGCGTTTGGTGGCGGCCAAGTCGAGCGCTGAACGCTCGGCGGTATCGGTGACTCGTGACGTGTCGATGGCATATCCCAAACCGAATCCCTTGGCCGGATCAATCTGTAGCGCTTGGCGACCCGGGTCGAGAATCAGGTTGGCGAGCACGAGCGCCGCGGCATGGTCGGGGGCGTTCGATGGAATAGCGACGTAGCTGTAGTCGCCGATCGAGTTCGCGTCGAACGTGAACGCCTTCGCCGTCTTCGGCACGAGTCCTTCGTCGATCAGCGAACCGGGGCCGACGATCGCCTGGGTGATGGTGAAGTCGACTTCGTTGTTGGCGAACAGCTTGTGAAGTTCGCTCTCGTCCTTGGGGTACGTCTCACCGTTGCGCCACAGGCATGGCTTCAGTTCGTTGAAGTACGTCCAGAGCTTGTCCTGTTGGGAATCCCACCTGCCCTGGTTGAAGGTCGTCCACTGCTTCGCTCCGCCGGACAGCTCGAAGAGCGCCTGCTTCACGAACCGGGTGCCTTGGAATGCGCCGGGACCGGGAGCGATGTAGGTGAACCGCCCGGGGTGGGCGCAGGCCCAGTCCTTCAGCCGGGCGTAGGAGCGGGGGAGCTCGGCCTGCTTGGTTCGTGTGGTGTCGTAGACGAGCTGGAACTGTGCCGATGCCCACGGGCTCTCCGCCCCGTTGACGGGGACACCGAAGTCCTTGTTGACCGCGGGGTCGTCCCAGTTCACGAGCTTGGCGTTGGGCAGTTTCTGCGCCCACCCGGAGTACAACATGTCCGCTGACTTGAGGGACTTGAAGTTCTCACCGTTGATCCAGATGAGATCGACGGCGCCTGGGTTCTTGTTGGCCTTCTTCTCGGTGAGGACCTGATTGACCGCGTCGACAGTGTCCGCGACAGGGACCCGCTCGAGCGTGATGTCATATTTGGCTTTCAGCGGCGGTCCGTAGGTCTCGTCGATGAATCGGTTGATGGCATCGGATCCTCCATAGGCGTACCAGCGCACGGTCTGGCCGTGCGCCGCCTTGAGGACACCCGACCAGTCGGTCACGTCGACCCCCTTGTTCGTCGTCGCGGCGGTGGTCTCGCTGCCGGTGGAGCATGCGGTCGCGACCACGGTGACGGCCACGATCGCGGCGGCGAGTCGGCGGAACGGTTTCATGGGGTTCTCCTGGTGATGATGTGGGGGACGTGGCGGAGCCACGCCGTGAGCTCGCGAAGGGGGTTGCGCAGCGTGGCCCGGGTGAACTCGTCGGCGACCTTGCCGATCGCCGACGCGAAGGTCGGGTAGGGGTGGACCATGGTGAAGAGGCGATGCATCGAGACGTGGCGGTCGAACGCAAGGGTGAAGATGCCGATGGCTTCCGACGCCGCGGGACCGACGATGGTGGCGCGTAGAAGTCGTCCGGTGAATCGTTCGACGTCGACGATGACCGCGCCGTGGCGAACCTCGTCAG